>NZ_BCAV01000010.1:0-16865 GCF_001320125.1 Pseudomonas sp. NBRC 111119 | reverse complement strand
TCGTCTCGGTGTGGCGCGCATTCTACGGAGGGCATTCAACCCTGGCAAGCTCTTTTTGAAAAATATCTGAAAAAAAACGCAGGCCTTTCAATAACCTAGCGTAACCGCCGGTTTAATTGCCCCTGGAGTGACTACTGGCCCTCTGACAGGGTTGGCCTCGGGGGGCCGCTCGGAGAATAATGCCCGCCTTATGCATTAAGGAGAGATCCCCCCTCATGTGGTTCAAGAACCTGCTCACCTATCGCCTGACCCAGGATGTGCCTTTCGAGGCTGAAGCGCTGGAAGCCGCATTGGCCAGCAAGCCGGCCCGCCCGTGTGCCAGCCAGGAGCTGACCACCTATGGCTTCGTCGCCCCGTTCGGTAAAGGCGAAGACGCTCCCCTGGTGCATGTAAGCGGCGAGTACCTGCTGATTGCCGCCCGCAAGGAAGAACGCATTCTGCCCAGCAGCGTGGTCAATGACGCTGTAAAGGAAAAGGTCGAAGAGATCGAAACCGAGCAGATGCGCAAGGTTTACAAAAAGGAACGCGACCAGATCAAGGACGAAATCATCCAGGCGTTCCTGCCGCGTGCGTTCATCCGCCGCTCGATGATCTTCGCCGCCATTGCCCCACGCCTGGGGATGGTGCTGGTCAACTCGGCCAGTGCCAAGCGCGCCGAAGACCTGTTATCCACCCTGCGCGAAGTGATGGGCTCGCTGCCCGTGCGCCCAGCTACCGTCAAGATCGCCCCGGTCGCCACCATGACCGACTGGGTCAAGTCCCAGCAGGCTGCCGAAGGCTTCTATGTTCTGGATGAGTGCGAGCTGCGCGACACCGCCGAAGACGGTGGCATCGTGCGCTGCAAGCGCCAGGACCTGACCGGCGAGGAAATCCAGCTGCACCTGAGCACCGGCAAGGTGGTGACCCAGCTGGCCATGGCCTGGCAAGACAAACTGTCGTTCGTACTGGACGACAAGATGGTGATCAAACGCCTGAAGTTCGAAGAGCTGCTGCAAGAGCAGGCCGAGCAGGACGGCGGTGACGAGGCTGCCCAGCAGTTCGATGCCAGCTTCCAGCTGATGATGATGACCTTCGCAGAATTCCTGCCCACACTGTTCGAAGCCCTGGGCGGCGAAGAAATCCCCCAAGGCGTCTGATAGCGCCTGCGCAGCCTGGGCCGCAAGCTACAACAACAAGCACACCCGAGTGGCGCTGATCAAAGCGCCACTTCTTTATTACTTGCAGCTGAACCGGAGAATTCCCTGCCATGCGTGCGCTCGCCGCTCTCAGCCGTTTCGTCGGCAACACCTTTGCCCTGTGGGTGCTGGTATTTGCCGTACTGGCCTTCCTGCAACCCCAGTGGTTCATTGCCCTGAAAGTGGCCATCGTACCGCTGCTGGGACTGGTGATGTTCGGCATGGGCCTCACCCTCAAGCTGGACGACTTTGCCGCCCTCGCCCGCCAACCCTGGCGCGTGATGCTGGGGGTGGTGGCCCATTTCATGATCATGCCTGGCATGGCATGGCTGCTGTGCCAGGTGTTTCACCTGCCGCCTGAAATCGCCGTGGGTGTGATTCTGGTGGGCTGCTGCCCCAGTGGCACCGCGTCCAACGTCATGGTCTGGCTGTCCCGTGGCGACCTGGCGCTGGCAGTGGCCATTGCCGCAGTGACCACCTTGCTGGCCCCATTGCTCACGCCCGCGTTGATCTGGTTCCTGGCCTCGGCCTGGCTGCCGGTGTCCTTCATGGACATGTTCTGGTCGATCTTGCAGTTGGTCATGCTGCCTATCGTGCTAGGGGTGCTGGCGCAACGCTTGCTGGGCGCACGGGTACAGGCTGCGGTACAGGTGTTGCCACTGGTGTCGGTGGTGAGCATCGTCATGATCGTGTGCGCGGTGGTGGCGGCCAGCCAGGCCAAGATTGCCGAATCCGGCTTGCTGATCATGGCGGTAGTCATCCTGCACAACAGCTTCGGCTACCTGCTGGGTTACCTCACTGGCAAGCTGTGCAAACTGCCCCTGGCCCAGCGCAAGTCGCTGGCCCTGGAGGTCGGCATGCAGAACTCCGGGCTGGGGGCGGCGCTGGCGGCAGCGCATTTTTCGCCACTGGCAGCGGTGCCCAGCGCGCTGTTCAGCGTTTGGCACAATATTTCCGGGGCATTGTTGTCCACCTGGTTCCGGCGCATGGACGACGCAGGCGCCGCGCCTCAGGAACCTACTGCAGGCCACTGAGCGGGACCACGTGCCACTGCCCTCTTGATCCGAAGCGGGCAGATGGGCACCATGCAAGTCACAGTGAGGACGACCTCACGACGCCGAGCGTGATCATTACGGGGACGGCCCCATCATCCCACCTGATGGAGACGCATCATGTCCTGGATCATCCTCTTCTTTGCCGGCCTGTTCGAAGTAGGCTGGGCCGTTGGCCTGAAATACACCGATGGTTTCAGCAAGCCCCTGCCTACTGCCCTCACCATCGCGGCCATGGCAGTCAGCCTGGGCCTGCTGGGCCTGGCCATGAAAGAGCTGCCGCTGGGTACGGCTTACGCCATTTGGACAGGCGTAGGTGCAGTGGGCACGGTAATCGCCGGCATCATCCTGTTTGGTGAGTCCATGGCCCTGGTGCGGCTGGTCAGCGTGGCACTGATCATCTGTGGCCTGGTGGGCCTCAAAGTCAGCGCCAGCTGACAGCCTGTCAGCGTATGGCGCCGCGCAAGCGGCTTACCTGCTCCCGCAACACCTCTGGCTGCGCCGCCTCCGCCGGGATGGCGGCGCCTGCCACGATGGTCACCCGCGACCACAGCCGCTTGAAAAACCCTTTGGCAGGGTCACGGCTGAAAAAGCTGCCCCACAACCCCTGCAACGCCAACGGAATGACCGGCACCGGCGTTTGTTCCAGAATGTGGCTGACGCCGCCCTTGAACACATCGATCTCACCATCGGCCGACAGCTTGCCTTCCGGGAAGATACACACCAGCTCGCCTTCGGCCAGGTACTGGGCAATACGTGCGAACGCGCGTTCGTAAGTCGCCAGGTCTTCGCTGCGCCCGGCAATCGGGATGGCACCTGCGGTGCGGAAAATGAAGTTCAACACCGGCAGGTTGTAGATCTTGTAATACATGACAAAACGAATCGGCCGGCGGATGGCCCCGCCAAGCAGCAGCGCGTCAACGAACGACACATGGTTGCACACCAGCAACGCCGGCCCTTCGTCCGGTATACGCTCCAGGCCCTGGTGCTTTACCCGGTACATCGAGTGGCTGAGCAACCAGATGAGAAAGCGCATGGTGAATTCGGGCACGATGCTGAAGATGTAGGCGTTGACCGCAATGTTCAGCAATGACACCACCAGGAACAACTGCGGGATGGTGAGCCCGGCCAGGCCTAGCAGCGCAATGGTCAGCAGCGCTGAAACCACCATGAACAACGCATTGAGAATGTTGTTGGCGGCGATCACGCGGGCGCGCTGGTCTTCGGCGGTACGGGCCTGGATCAGCGCATACAGCGGCACGATGTAGAAACCGCCGAACACGCCCAGACCAACAATGGACAGCAGCACCCACCAAGCCTGGCTCATGCCCAGCAGTGCCAGCCAGTCGTGGGGCGCAGCGGTCGCCGGTACGTCGCCTGAGTGCCACCACCACAGCAAGCCGAACACGGTCAGCCCGAACGAGCCGAACGGCACCAGCCCGATCTCGACCTTGCGCCCGCTCAGGCGCTCGCACAGCAGCGAGCCCAGGGCGATGCCTACCGAAAACAGCGTCAGCACCAGCGTAACGACCGTGCCGTCACCGTGCAGCCAGTCCTTGGCGTAGGCAGGGATCTGGGTGAGGTAGATGGCACCGACGAACCAGAACCAGGAGTTGCCCACGATCGACCGAGACACTGCCGGCGGTTGCCCTAGCCCCATGCGCAGAATCACCCAGGACTGCTTGAAGATGTTCCAGTCCAGCACCGCATGCGGCGACGCCGCCGCCGCGCGCGGGATCCAGCGGCTGGCCAGGTAGCCCAGTACAGCGGTGCCGACCACACCGCCGGCCACCACCCAGGCGTAGTCGTCGGAGGACATCATCACCCCGGCGCCGATGGTGCCGGCCAGGATGGCCAGGAACGTACCGGTTTCCACCAGCCCATTGCCACCTACCAGTTCCTGTTCGCGCAGGGCCTGGGGCAGGATGGAATACTTGACCGGCCCGAACAGCGCCGAATGGGTCCCCATCCCGAACAGGGCCACCAGCATCAGGGCCAGGTGGTGGGTGACGAAGCCCAGCGCGCCTATCGACATGATGGCGATTTCGGCAAGCTTGATCGCGCGGATGAGCGCGTCCTTGGCAAACTTCTCGCCAAACTGCCCGCCCAGCGCCGAGAACAGGAAAAACGGCAGGATGAACAGCAGGGCGCACAGGTTGACCCAGATGGAGCGATCGCCATCACCCAGGCTCAACTTGAACAGAATCGCCAGGATCAGCGACTGTTTGAACAGGTTGTCGTTAAACGCACCCAGCGACTGGGTGATGAAAAATGGCAGGAAGCGCCGCTTGCCGAGCAAGGTGAATTGCGAGGAGTGACTCATCGTCCTTGGTCCTGGGTTCAGCCATGGGTGGCAGTTATCTGATTGGGATGCACGCGGCCTCTATGAAGCCACAATTGCCACCACCACTGACAGGCCTGTTTCCAGGGAGTTGCACGCCACACCCTTGGCGTCAGTCGAACCCGAACAACCGTTGCGCCGTATCGACCAACAGGGCCTGGCGCAGTGGCGCCGCGCAACCCAGTGCGTCGAACTGCCCGACCACACTGGCGAAACCCACCCCTGCCTCATGCTGGGTATGCGGCCAATCGCTGCCCCACATCAGCCGCTCGGCACCGAAATGCGCCTCCAATGCCCCCAACGCCTGGCGGGCAAAGGCCAGGTTTTGCTGCGGGCTGCCTTCCAGGCGGTAGATACCGGACACCTTCACCCAGACGTTGCCAAGCCCGCCCAAGGTCAACAGCTCGGCAAAACCGGGCTGCCCGAGACCTTGGCGCGCATCGGGGCGGCCAAAGTGGTCAATGACCAGGTCCAGCCCATAGGGCTGCAATCCCCGAACCAGCGCGGGGATGTCTGCCACGTGTCGATGCAGCTCGAGGTGCCAGCCCTGCTCGCCAATCCGCTGGAAAAGCTGCCGCCATGCACCGGTCGAGAAGTCCGGCAACGCCTGCCCCATCAAATTGAGGCGCACCCCCCGTACGCCCAGCCGGGCCATTGCATCGAGGGTTTCGCGCTGCACGTTCGGCTCCACCATCACCACCCCGCGCAGTTGGCCAGGCGCAGCTTGCAGGGCAGCCAGCAGGTAGCTGTTGTCGGTGCCCAGAAAACTGGGCTGCACCAGCACACCGTGGCTGAAGCCATGGGCAAGCAACTGGCCCAGGTACTCGGCCAGTGGCGCATCGTAGTCGGGCGCGTAACGCCGTTCTTGCGCCATCGCCAGCCCACGGCTGAACACGTGGGCATGGCTGTCGATGGCAGTGATGTGTAGATCGGGTTCGTGGGGCATGGCACTCATAATAAGGTCAGGTTACTTGGCAACCGCACCGGCAGCGTCCGGCGTGGTGGCGGCCTGCAGGTTGCGGCCGCGGGTTTCCGGCAGGCAAAGCGCAGCGATAACGGCCACGCCATAGGCGATGCCAGCGTCGATACCGATGGCGGCGCCCAGCGACATGGATTCGCTCATGTGCCCGACAAGGAACGGGAACACCGCCGACAGCACGCGGCCGAAGTTGTAGCAGAAGCCTACGCCCGCACCGCGTACATCGGCCGGGTACAGCTCGTTGAAGAACGCGCCCAGGCTGGCCGGAATGCCCGCGGCGAAGAAGCCCAGCGGGAAGCCCAGGAAGAGCACCTGCGTGTTGCTCAGCGGGAAAAACACATACGCCTGCACAGTGAGCACGCAGCACACGGCGAACAGCAGGATGTTCTTGCGCCGGCCAATGCGGTCGATCAACAGGCCACTGACCACGCACCCGCACCAGAAGGCCAGGATGATGACGGCCAGGTAGCCCCCGGAGTTGAGCACCGACAGGTTGCGCTCGGTTTTGAGGAAGGTCGGCAGCCAGGTCATCACCGCGTGGTAACCCCCATGTGCCCCCAGGCCCAGCAGCCCGCCCAACAGGGTTACCCGCAGCAGCTCAGGGCGGAAGATACCGGCCATGGACTTGAAAAAACTGCCAGGGATAACCTGTTCTTTCTGCAGCCGCTGGAAGCTGTCCGGCTCAGGCACGTTACGGCGCACCCAGATGATCAGCAACGACGGCAACAGGCCGACGAAGAACATCACCCGCCAGGCAAATTCCTGCGGTACCAGCGAGTAGATCAGCGTGAACAGCGCCACGGCCAGGCCCCAGCCCACTGCCCAGGCGCTTTGTACGGTGCCCATGACCTTGCCCCGGTACTTGGGGTTGATGGTTTCGGCCATCAGCACCGCGCCGGCAGCCCACTCGCCACCAATACCAAAGCCCTGCATGGCCTTGACGAACAGCAACGGGTAGAAGCCTGTGACGAAGGCCGAGAGGAAGGTGAAGAACGAGAACCAGAGGATCATCCACTGCAGGACGCGCACGCGCCCGTAGCGGTCGGACAACGTGCCACCCAGCCAGCCACCGATGGCCGAGGTTACCAGGGTCAGGCCGCTGATCAGGCCGGCATCACCCTTTGACAGCGAAAAAGCAGCAATAAGCGCGGGGATGGCCAGGCCGAACATCTGCACTTCCAGTGCATCGAGCGACCAGCCGCCGAAGCAGGCCCAGAACGTCTTGCGTTCCCGTGAGGTGATCTGGCGGTACCAGCTGAACATGATTGTTATCCTTCTAGTTGTGTGTGTTTCAACCGGTCACCCTTGCTGCTGCATGGGCCAACGGGCAGGCGAAGCCACTGCGCCCCGGCGTGAGGGCGCAGGCAGGTAAAAGCAGGAACGACCGGCTTAACGGATGTCGATGCGGTAGCGGAAGTGCTGCGCATGGCCGCGCGAGCGGCGCCATTCAAGCGGTTTGCCGGCATAGTCGCGGGCCAGGCGCTCGATCACCACCACCGGGCTGTCGGCCGGCAGGTGCAGCAAGCGGCCATGCACCGCGTCCACCGCTTCGGCCGTCAGGGTTTCTTCGGCCGAGGCCACCACTTGGCCACACAGGTGCTCGTAGATCGGGTAAAGCAGCGGCCCCTTGCTGTCCAGGTCGACCTCCAGCAGGGCCTGGAAGGGCTGGCGTGGCAGCCAGATTTCCTCGGCCAGCACCGGTTGGGCCCCCAATAGGCGAATACGCTGCATGCGGATGACTTCTGCCTGCGCGCCCAGGCCCAGCGCCTGGGCTACGGCAGAGGGTGCAGGTACGGCTGTGATTGCCAGGATGCGGCTCTCGGGGACCACGCGCTCGCCATTGGCCGTTTCGAACCGGAAGAAGCGGAACAACGAAGACTGAAACTGTGGCCGCCGAATGAAGGTACCCCGGCCCTGCTGACGCTCCAGCACGCCTTCGGCAACCAGCACGTCCACGGCCTTGCGCACGGTGCCTACCGACATGTCGAACTCGGCAGCCAGCGCCGCCTCGGTGGGTATTGCCTCACCCGGGCGCCAGCGATTGTTGGCGATCTGCATGACCATGTGGTCGCGCAGTTGCTGGTAGCGAGGCAGTCGAGCATCACCGGTCAGGGGGTGCATGGTTTCGCCCTCATCTTGTTATATAGACATATATATGAATTTGAGGGGAGTATTCGCTTTCACCTGTAGCCTGTCAATCCTCCGCCCGTCGGCGCCATCGGGGCCCCTGCGGCCGTGGGCTGCGACGACCTGCCACTGCGACCAATGTCGGCGCTGACGACAAGGCGCTGGCCGTGCCAGACTGACCCATCGGGCCACGTTAAATTTTTTTGCTTCGGAGTCTTCATGTCGTTGTCCAGCGGGCTGATCGCCGTGGTCGCCCTCGCCTATATGGCCATCATGTTCGCCATCGCGTTCTACGGCGACCGCCGCAGCACGCCGCTGCCGCCGAAGTTGCGCGCCTGGGTGTACAGCCTGTCGCTGGCGGTGTATTGCACCAGCTGGACATTCTTCGGCGCCGTCGGCCAGGCCGCCGAGCAGTTGTGGGCGTTTTTACCCATTTACCTGGGGCCGGTGCTGCTGCTCATCTTTGCGCCCTGGGTGGTGCAGAAGATGGTGCTGATCAGCAAGCAGCAGAACATCACGTCGATCGCCGACTTCATCGCCGCACGTTACGGCAAGTCGCAAACCCTGGCGGTGGTGGTGGCGCTGATCTGCCTGGTGGGCGTACTGCCCTATATCGCCCTGCAGTTAAAGGGCATCGTGCTGGGTGTGAACCTGCTGATCGGCGCCAATGCCGACGCCACCGGTACCCGGGTGCAGGACACCGCACTGGTGGTTTCCCTGGTGCTTGCCGTGTTCGCCATCGTGTTCGGCACCCGCAGCCTGGATGTCACCGAACACCACCGCGGCATGGTGCTGGCCATCGCCTTCGAGTCGCTGATCAAGCTGCTGGCGTTTCTGGCGGTGGGTATCTTCGTGGTCTTCAACCTTTACGACGGCTTCGATGACCTGTTCACTCAGGCGCGGCAATCCATCCACCTGCAGGACTACTGGCAAGAAACAATCAACTGGCCGTCGATGGTGGTGCAGACCGCCGTGGCGATGATGGCCATCATCTGCCTGCCGCGGCAGTTTCACGTCACCGTGGTGGAAAACATCGAACCCCAGGACATGCGCCTGGCGCGCTGGGTATTTCCGATGTACCTGGCGCTGGCCGCGCTGTTTGTGGTGCCCATCGCCCTCGCCGGGCAGATGCTGTTGCCAGGGACGGTGATGTCCGACTCGTTCGTCATCAGCCTGCCACTGGCCGAAGCGCACCCCAGCCTGGCCCTGCTGGCGTTCATCGGCGGCGCCTCCGCGGCTACCGGCATGGTGATTGTCGAGGCGGTAGCGCTGTCGACCATGGTGTCCAACGACATGCTGCTGCCGTGGCTGCTGCGGCGCAACAACGCCGAACGGCCGTTCGAAGTGTTCCGCCACTGGATGCTTTCGGTACGCCGGGTGACCATCGTGGTGATCCTGCTGCTCGCTTACGTCAGCTACCGCCTGCTGGGCTCTACCGCCAGCCTGGCTACCATCGGCCAAATTGCGTTCGCCGCCGTTACCCAGCTGACGCCGGCCATGCTCGGGGCACTCTACTGGAAGCAGGCCAACCGCCGTGGCGTATTTGCCGGGCTGGCAGCCGGCATCTTCCTGTGGTTCTACACCCTGGTACTGCCCATTGCCGCCCACAGCGTTGGCTGGTCATTGCAACTGTTCCCGGGGCTGGCGTGGCTGCACGGCAACCCGCTGAACCTGCCGATCAGCCCGCTCACCCAGGGGGTGGTGTTGTCACTGGCCGGCAACTTCACACTGTTCGCCTGGGTGTCGGTGCTGTCGCGCACACGGGTGTCGGAACATTGGCAGGCGGGCCGCTTCATCGGCCAGCAAACCAGCGCCCGCCCCAGCAGCAAGCCCTTGCTGGCGGTGCAGATCGACGACTTGCTGACCCTGGCCTCGCGCTTTGTCGGCGAGGAGCGCGCCCGGCAGAGCTTCATCCGTTTCGCCTACCGCCAGGGCAAGGGCTTCAACCCCAACCAGAACGCCGACGGCGACTGGATCGAGCATACCGAGCGCCTGCTGGCCGGAGTACTGGGCACGTCCTCCACGCGGGCTGTGGTCAAGGCCGCCATCGAAGGCCGCGACATGCAGCTGGAGGACGTGGTGCGCATCGCCGACGAGGCCAGTGAGGTGCTGCAGTTCAACCGCGCCCTGCTGCAGGGCGCCATCGAGAACATCAACCAGGGCATCAGCGTGGTCGACCAGAACCTGCACCTGGTGGCCTGGAACCGCCGGTACCTGGAGCTGTTCAACTACCCGGAGGGGCTGATCAGCGTGGGCCGGCCCATCGCCGACATCATCCGCTACAACGCCGAGCGCGGCCTGTGCGGGCCCGGCGAGGCCCAGGTGCACGTGGCGCGGCGCCTGCACTGGATGCGCCAGGGCCGGGCGCACTCTTCCGAGCGGTTGTTCCCCAATGGCCGCGTGATCGAGCTGATCGGCAACCCCATGCCGGGGGGCGGGTTCGTGATGAGCTTCACCGACATCACACCGTTCCGCGAAGCCGAGCAGGCGCTGCGGGACGCCAATGAGGGCCTGGAACAGCGCGTTGCAGAGCGCACCCATGAGCTGTCGCAACTGAACCAGGCGCTGACCGAAGCCAAAAGCCATGCCGAGGCGGTCAGCCAGTCCAAGACGCGCTTCCTGGCTGCAGTCAGCCACGATCTGATGCAGCCGCTGAACGCGGCAAGGCTGTTCTCTGCAGCCCTCTCCCAGCAGGCCGAGGGCATGACGACGGAAGCCCGGCAACTGGTCCAGCACATGGACAGCTCGCTGCGCTCTGCCGAGGAGCTGATCAGCGACCTGCTGGATATCTCACGGCTGGAAAACGGCAAGATCACCCCGGACGCCAAGCCATTCGCCCTTAACGAACTGTTCGACACACTGGGTGCCGAGTTCAAGGTGCTGGCTGCCGAAAAAGGCCTGGAGTTCCGTCTGCGCGGCAGCCGCCTGCGGGTGGACAGCGATATGAAACTGCTGCGCCGGGTGCTGCAAAACTTCCTCACCAATGCCCTTCGCTACGGCAAAAGCCCGATCTTGCTGGGCGCCCGTCGCCAGGGCGAGCGGCTGTGGCTGGAGGTGTGGGACCGTGGCCCAGGTATCGCCGATGACAAGCTGCAGGTGATCTTCCAGGAATTCAAGCGCCTGGACAGCCACCAGACCCGTGCCGAAAAAGGCTTGGGCCTGGGCCTGGCGATCGCCGACGGCCTGTGCCGGGTACTGGGGCACTCCCTGGAGGTGCGCTCGTGGCCTGGTAAGGGCACGGTGTTCCGTGTCAGCGTCCCCATCGCCCGCCAGGCCGCAGCGGCCACAACCGCGCCGCTGGAACAACGCAGCGAGCCGCTGGCTGGCCTGCAGGTACTGTGCGTGGACAATGAAGACAGCATTCTGATTGGCATGAATAGCCTGCTCAGCCGCTGGGGCTGCCAGGTGTGGACGGCCCGCAGCCGTGCCGAATGCGAAGCGCTGCTGGCAGACGGCATGCGCCCGCACCTGGCCCTGGTGGACTACCACCTGGATGACGGCGACACCGGCACCGGCCTGATGGGCTGGCTACGGGCCCGGCTGGGCGAACCGGTACCGGGGGTGGTGATCAGTGCCGATGGCAGCAAGGAAACCCTCGGGCTGGTTCATGCTGCGGGCCTGGACTTCCTGGCCAAGCCGGTCAAGCCAGCGGCGCTGCGGGCCCTGCTCAACCGTCATCTGAGCCTGGTTCAGTAAGCGCTTCCCCCGGCACCGCCTCATCGCTCAGGGCCCGCTCCAGCAAGCTGGGTGGCAGGCTCTTGCTGGCCCTGGCCCCCAGCAACTTGAGCTGCTCGCTGCGGCTGACCAGGTTGCCGCGCCCCTCGCACAGCTTGTTGCGCGCGGCGGCGTAGGCCTTGTCCACTTGTTGCAGGCGGCTGCCCAGCTCGTCCAGGTCCTGGATGAACAGCACGAACTTGTCGTACAGCCACCCGGCGCGCTCGGCGATTTCGCGGGCGTTCTGGCCCTGACGCTCCTGCTTCCACAGGCTGTCGATGACGCGCAGGGTGGCCAGCAGGGTGGTTGGGCTGACAATCACGATCTGCCGGTCGAAGGCCTCCTGGAACAGGTTCGGCTCTGCCTGCAGAGCGGCAGAGAACGCCGCCTCGATAGGCACGAACAGCAGCACGAAATCGAGGCTGTGCAAGCCTTCGAGCCGGCTGTAGTCCTTGCTGGACAGCCCTTTGACGTGGCTGCGCAGCGATTGCACATGTTGCTTGAGCGCCGCTTCGTCGTTGCCAGCCACGTACTGCTGGTAGGCGGTGAGGCTGACCTTGGCATCCACCACCACCTGCTTGTCGCCGGGCAGCATGATCAGCACGTCGGGCTGAAAGCGCTCGCCATCGGCGCTCTTGAGGCTCACCTGGGTCTGGTACTCGCGGCCCTTCTCAAGGCCGGCGTGCTCGAGCACCCGCTCCAGAATCAGCTCACCCCAGTTGCCCTGGGTTTCTGCCCTTTCAACGCCTGGGTCAGGTTGGTGGCTTCGTCTGACAGGCGCAGGTTGAGCTGTTGCAGGCGCTCCAGCTCCTTGCCAAGCGAGAAACGCTCACGAGCTTCCTGCTGGTAGCTTTCCTCCACGCGCTTCTCGAACGACTGGATACGTTCCTTGAGCGGGTCGAGCAATTGCCCCAGGTGCTGTTGGCTGGTTTGGGCAAAACGCTGTTCGCGCTCGTCGAAAATTTTTGTGGCCATGTCGGCGAACTGGGCACGCAACGTTTCCCGGGCCTCCTGCAGGTCCTCCAGGCGCTGCTGATGGCTTTCCTGCTGCTCACGCAGCTCCGCTTCCAGGCGCGCTGCCTGCGCCTCCAGGCGACGCAGCTCGGCCTCGCGGTTGGCGCGTTCCAGGTTCCAGGCATGGGAGGCATCGCGGGCGTTGTCGCGCTCGACTTGCAGCAACTCCAGCTCACGGCCCTGGGCGGCGAGCTGCGCCTGCTTGGCGGTGTTGGCTTCGCTGAGGTCGCTGACCTCGTCACGGCTGGCGTCCAGTTGCGCCTGCAGACCGGCCTGGGCCAGCAGGGCTGCGTTGAGGCGCTCTTCCAGCAGTGCCTGCGCTGCGTGCCGCGCCCCCTGCCCACGCTGTAGCTGCATGGCCCACACCAGGCCAGGCACCACCCCCGCCACCAAACCCAGCAGGACACTGGCCAGATCAACTGTCATGCTTACCCCGATTACTGTTCTGGCAAATGGGGCAGCTTATCAGCCCGGCAGGCGGGTTGCCCGCGCTACGCGCGACCAGACTCGCTTCAGGCGCCGAACCACTGCTGCAGCAGTGTGCGGGCCTCATGCGACCCCTGGCCTGCGGCCAGCTCCAGCCAGAACCGGGCCTGGTCCGGGGCACTGTGCTGGCAAACACGTGCGTATTCCAGCTGGGCCCGGCGATCACCGCCCCGTGCGGCCTGACGCAGCAGGTCATGACCAATGCGGCGGTCGCGTGCGTTGCCACAGTCGCGGCACAACATCTGCCCTAACCGGCTCTGCGCAACCACCACGCCTTGGCGAGCTGGCCGTTTGAGCAAGCGGCCAGCCAGGTGCTTGACCTTGGGCTTTTCATTCAGCCGTGGGTTATCCAGCAACCACAGGGCAACCTTGAGCGAGAACCTGCGGGTGGGGGGCGCAGCAGCTAGGGCGGTGTTGACGGAGGTTTTACCGAGAGACTTCATGGCAACAGGGGCAGGCAAATCGAAAAGCGCGCCACTCTACTCCTTTTCCCGACATCGGCCCAACGCGACGGCTTATTTTTTAAAAAATTTCATGTGATCGTTTCTTGACGTAGTCAGGGTAATGAGTGGAGGCCTGGGCTTACCCATCTAAACGAGTTGGAAGGCCGTCTGGCCGCGCCATGCCCGGGCTAGAGCAAGCGCTTGGGACAATCCACAGTTCCTGTGGATAACTCGGTGGACAACCCCTTCCCACCCCCCTCAAAGCCGCGTGGTATATGGCCTCCTGACAAACTGACGATTTTTTCACCAGTTAAAAATAGTGTTTTTTTTCATTGACTTAACTGGCCAGTCAAGTCATTGGCGAAGGCTCCGCTGCGTGTTGCGGGGGTGTTACAGGAGCCGCACCGAATGTGCACAAGCCGTGCGAAAACATCCGTTCGGGTATCCGATGCCTCGATCCCGCCCCAAAAAGGAGCATTACAGCCCCTTCACAGCCTCAGGAAATTCGAACATACTGCTCGGCTTGCTTCGCAGATAATAATGCTTGCCAAGCTTGCGAAGCTCCGGTAAGGTGCCCCTCGTTAGTACCAAGCTGAAAGTCAATTCTGGCCAACAGTGTCCTTGCAGACTCGCTTCCCCAACAGCGTACTGCTGAAACCAGGACCGGCCCTTTAGATGATTCGCCTGGCAGCCAATAGGCTGTACGCCAATGAATCACATGACAGATTGATCAGGATCCCACCCGATGGCCCAGAACCCTGGCCCCGGCGTGCTGCCTGCCCTCTGAAGTACCTACCAGTCAGCCCAAGCGCCCACTACTTGATTGCGCTCCCTCTGGCTGCATTGTTCCAGTCGGGTTCTCTCGTCCCTTAATAAAGGCGTCACTGGAACGTTTCTATCATGCACGGATCCTAACCCCCGTGTTCAACACAGGAAACTTCCAACAATATGCAAACTCATCACCAAATTCAGGCTGCCATTGGCACCCTTTCCCAAGCCTTCTCCCCACTGAAGTGCCTGATCGTGGCCCCACGCAAGGGCAGCTTCAGTTTCACCCTGGTGGACGAACATGGCATCGCCTGCCACACCGAACGCTTGTACCCTGAGCAGTACAGCCGCAGCGAGCCGCTGCAGGCGATCATTGCCCGGACACGCCAGTCGCTCACCGCGTGATCGGAGAATGCCGGCCCATTCAAGCGCTGAATACCCCCATCGCAAGCCTGCCTGAGCAGACCCAGCGTAATTGCCTTAGGGCATATGGCTGGTCGACTCTGGCAGCAATCGATTTAAAAACAGCCCTTTACACCATGATTATCACACTACACTTCAACTCGAGCGGTGCTTGCCGCTTCCGGCGGGCCTGAACATTCACCAGCTGCCAAGCTCCAGCGCCCGTCGGTCCCTTACTGCTCGAGGGCATCATGGGTATTGCGGCGAAGGAACTCTGTCAGCATGTCATTCGGCCCACTCTGGCCTACCTGAACCGTCACTGCGCCAGCGCTGAAGCGTTGTTGCTCGGCAGTGCCGCAAGCCAGTCGGCGCTCGGGTCTGCACTGCACGATCGACGTGGCCACGGGCTTTACCGTATCGGCGAGCACCGCCACCGAGCCGTGTGGGACGAATACCTGGCCCTGGACCCTGAACTCGCCAGCCTGGTACGCGGCCTGGCCAGCCAACACGCCTTTCTCGGCAGCCCGCACCTTGAACTGACCGTCAACCTGCGCTACTCCACCGCCATCGCGTGGATGCTGGTAGAGGCCCAGGCACCTCTGCTTCCTCCCGCAGACGACCTTCAAGCGCTGGCCCGCATCTGGCGACAGGTGTTCAGCCCTCAGGGGCGGCTGCGCGATTTCACGGAAGCGTGGGAGACCTGCATTAATCAGAAACTGCCTCAACTGTCTTGAGAAGGGTCTTACAACTTAGCTAGAAAAAAAGGAATTTTGGTCGGATTGTCCTACAAAACCGCTCTATCTTCGGTGTTTGCGGCTATAGCGCGCCGCGCAATTTGTTGGTAGCTTTTCGCCTCGGAGATCCCAAGGAGTTTCTAATAATGAAAAAAGTCATGCTCAAAACCTCCCTCAGCCTCGCCGTCACGCTCGCGTCCGGCCAACTGTTCGCCAGCGGCTTCGCCCTGAACGAACAAAGCGTTAGCGGCATGGGGACAGGTTTCGCGGGACGTTCCTCATCTGCCGAAGATGCCAGCACTGTGTATGGCAACCCGGCCGGCATGTCCCGCCTCAAGCGCCAGCAGGTTACCGTGGGCGGCGCGGCGGTCATCGCCAAGTCGGATATCTCAGGCCCAGGTAGCAATCTTGGGGGGGAAACCGACGGTGACATGGTACCGGTCGTCGGGGTACCCATGGGTTACTACGTCAAACCTATCGATGACCACTGGAGCGTTGGCTTCGGTGTCTACGTGCCGTTTGGCCTGGTCACCGATTACGGCAGCGACGACGCTGCACGTTACTGGGGCAAGAAGAGCCACGTGGAGGTCGTCACCTTCCAGCCAACCGTCAGCTATGCCTTCAACGACAAGGTATCGATCGGTTTCGGCCCTACCATCAACCGTATCAAGGGTGAACTGGGCTCGAACCTGATCAACCCGCGCACCCCGGGGCGCAATGATGGTGAGGTGAAGATCAAGGGCGACGATACTGCAGTCGGCTACAACATCGGCCTGCTGGTGCAGGCCACCGACCGCACCCGTATCGGCCTGACCTACCACTCGATGGTGGACTACAAGCTCGAAGGCAAGACCAAGGTCACTACCCCGCTGATCGGGCCGTACAGCGGCAGCAAGTTCGATGCAAGCCTGAAAATCAAGACACCTGAGTCGGTGGACTTGTCGGTCACCCACGAACTGGATGACCAGTGGACCTTGTACGCGGGCAGCACCTGGACGCGCTGGAGCCGCCTGAAAGACATCACGGTGCAGAACGATGTCCCCCGCCCGCTGGTGGGTTCAGCGTTCCAGACGATTTCGGAAGAGCAGAACTGGCATGACACCTGGGCGCACGCCGTGGGTGCGTCGTACAAGGTCAACAAGGAGTGGGTGCTGCGCACCGGCTTCACGGTTGACCAGTCGCCGACCAACAACCAGGACCGTTCGCCACGCATCCCTACCGGCGATCGCAAGATCTTCAGCCTGGGTGCTGGGTGGAGCCCGAACGATGATATGACCATTGATGTGGCTTACTCCTACCTGTGGGAAGAGGACACGAAGGTTAACCAGGTGAGTGCGACCAAGGGTAGCTACCGGGCCAAGTACGAGAACAGTGCTCATGGGTTGGGCGCTTCGCTGACGTATCGGTTCTGATCGGTACGTTATGTGTGAAAAACCGCCCTTGTGGCGGTTTTTTGTTTGGCGTGTGGGTGGGTGCGCTGAGTTAGATTTTCTGAATGGGCTATGGCGTCTGCAGGCGTCCACTCGATGCAATTAAAGTGCTAACTGCTAACTTTTTTAATGTAGGCGCGTGTTACGAGCAAACATTCTTTAGCGCAAGTGGCGCTTAGTCACCTTTCCGCCCTTCCGGC
>NZ_BCAV01000009.1:0-75832 GCF_001320125.1 Pseudomonas sp. NBRC 111119 | reverse complement strand
AATTTGTGTTGCCTGAACTATCGCGTGCTTAGAAGCAAGAGCGGTCTAGTTCTTTCAGTTAGTGCATGGATATATTTAAGTACGCTGTTGCTGTAGATCTTGATTTTGCCTTTGATCTTGATCTTCGCGACTTCAGGAGGCCGAACGTAGGACTTGCGGAAAAAGTGACTCGCCGTAAGGGCGAAAAGGTGATTAAGCGTCTCCATCGCAAATGGGCCATGCCCATTATCAGCACCCACGCAAAGCAATAAAGCTTCAAGCTTCAAGCTTCAAGCTTCAAGCAGATTCAGAGCAGCCGCATAAACCAAGCAAACCGAATCTACCCATCAAGCCCCTACCGTTCGGTTACCGAACACTTACCCCGACGTAGAATTGACGCCACAGACATCACTCCCCACCATGCACCAGCCTCGCGTGCCTCTGCCCAAAAACGGCCACGCCCACCGCTACTGACTACAATTTCAAGAACGAGCAGTTTTATGACCCACACCCACCCAGCCCCCTCAAAGCTGCGCAGCGCCCTCGCCGTCGGTAAAACCCGCTGGGGCATGCTCGCCCTGGTGTTCTTCGCCACCACGCTCAACTACATAGACCGCGCAGCCCTGGGCATCATGCAACCCGTCCTGGCCAAGGAAATGAGCTGGACGGCCATGGACTACGCCAATATCAACTTCTGGTTCCAGGTCGGCTACGCCATCGGCTTTCTGCTACAAGGCCGGCTGATCGACAAGGTCGGCGTCAAGCGCGCGTTCTTCTTCGCCGTGTTGCTGTGGAGCCTGGCCACCGGCGCCCACGGCCTGGCTACCTCGGCGGCAGGCTTCATGGTATGCCGGTTCATCCTGGGCCTCACCGAAGCCGCCAACTACCCAGCCTGCGTCAAGACCGTGCGCCTCTGGTTCCCAGCCGGCGAACGCGCCATCGCCACCGGCCTGTTCAACGCAGGCACCAACGTGGGTGCCATGGTCACCCCCGCGCTGCTGCCGGTGATCCTGGCCGTGTGGGGCTGGCAGGCCGCGTTCATTGCCATGGGTTGCCTGGGGCTGGTGTGGGTGGTGTTCTGGCTGCTCAAGTACCACGACCCTGAGCAACACCCCAGCGTGCGCCAGAGCGAAGTGCAGTACATTCAACAGGACGCCGAACCCGAGCCTACCCGCGTGCCCTTCAGCCGCATATTGCGCCTGCGGGGCACCTGGGCTTTCGCTGTGGCGTATGCCATCACCGCGCCAGTGTTCTGGTTCTACCTGTACTGGCTGCCACCGTTTCTCAACCAGCAATACAGCCTGGGCATCGACGTAACACAAATGGGCATCCCGCTGATCATCATCTGGCTCACCGCCGATTTCGGCAGTGTGGGCGGCGGCGTGTTGTCATCGTGGCTGATCGGCCGTGGCGTGCGCGCCACCAGCGCGCGGCTGGTGTCGATGCTGGTATTTGCCTGCACCATGATCAGCGTCACCTTTGCCGCCAATGCCAGCGGCCTGTGGGTAGCGGTGCTGGCCATTTCGCTGGCCGTGGGCGCCCACCAGGCCTGGACAGCCAACATCTGGAGCCTGGTGATGGACTACACGCCCAAACACCTGGTCAGTACGGTGTTCGGCTTTGGCAGCATGTGCGCCGCCATCGGCGGCATGTTCATGACCCAGATCGTCGGCAGCGTGCTAACCGCCACCCACAATAATTATGCCGTGCTGTTCACCATGATCCCGGCCATGTACTTCCTGGCCTTGGTCTGGATGTACTTCATGGCACCGCGGGCGATCGAGCAGGCCTGATCGCCGCGGCCAGTGGCTACAACGCCCAGTCGGCCTCTTGGCCGAAGAACGCCTGTGCGTTGGCTTGCAGGCTTGCCAGGTGATAGCCCCCCTCCTGCACGATCACGCTGGGCAGCCGTAGGGCGCGAACACGCTCGCCCAAGGTGGCAAAGCCTGCGGTGGTGACCGCTACCTTGCTCTGCGGGTCGAGCTCGTAGATGTCAAAGCCCAGCGACAGCACCAGCACCTCGGCGCCAAAATCCCGCACCGCAGCCAAGGCCACCTCCAGGCTGGCCATGAAGTCCGCTTCACTGGCCCCGTGCGCCAGCGGCAAGTTCAGGTTGTAACCCTGCCCTTCCCCCGCGCCACGCTCATCATCGAAGCCGGCCACGCCCGGGTAGAAGTTGGTCGGGTCGCCATGTACCGACACGTACAGCACGTCATTGCGCCCGTAGAAAATTTCCTGAATGCCCTGGCCATGGTGCATGTCGGTATCCAGAATCGCCACGCGCCGGTAACGGCTGCGCAGGACCTGGGCGGCGACAGCTGCGTTGTTGAGGTAGCAGAAGCCCCCTGCCGCATCGAAGCGCGCATGATGCCCCGGCGGGCGACACAAAGCGTAGGCGGCGGGCTCGCCATCCAGGATGGCCTGGGCCGCAGCCACTGCGCTTTGCGCCGACCAGTAGGCCGAACGCCAGGTGTGTTCGCCCACCGGGCAACTGCCGTCTGCGAGGTAGCGACCCGCCTGGGCCAGTACACCGCGCAAGGCATTGGGCTCACGCACGAAGAGGTTGGACATTACCTCGTCCCCCCAGTCTTCAGGCACTTCCTTCCAATGTGCGTGGGCGCTTTGCAGAAAGGCCAGGTAGGGCTCGCCATGCACAGCTGCAAGGGGCGCCAGGCCGGCATCGGCCGGTGCACAAATGTCGAAACCCAGGGTCTCGGCGGCCCGCACCAGATTGAGCGCCCGCTCAGGCACCTCCTGGGGCGTACGCATGGCGCCGCGGGAATAGTAGCTGCGCGGGTGATGCAGCAGCTGGTCCGGGTGGAAGTAGCAACGCATCAGGCTTCTCCTTCATCGACGCGGCCCGCGCGCGCGAGTACCGCATTAAGCAGTACATCGGCGCCCTGGCGGGCGTCATCAAACAGCACGTCTTCGGCTTCGTTATGGCTGAGCCCGCCCACGCAGGGGATGAACACCATTGCCGTGGGGCAATGCCGGGCCAACAGGATGGCGTCGTGACCGGCCCCGCTCACGATGGCTTGCTGGGCATAGCCCAGGCCGTCCACAGCCTGTTGCACGGTGGCCACGCACGCGGCATCGAACGGTGTGGCCGGGCTCACCCAGTGGCGCTCGATACGCACCTGCAAGCCACGGTTACGGGCGATGGCCTGCAGCTTCAGGGTCAGTTCGTGCTCCATCGCTTCGATGGCCTGGTCGCGGTGGTGGCGCAGGTCAACGGTGAACCGTACCTGCCCTGGGATGGTATTGCGCGAGGCCTTGGCAATGGCCAGTTCGCCTACAGTGGTCAGCCCCTGCGGGGCGAAGTCGGCTGCCAGTTGCTCGACGGCCTGAATCATGCGGGCGGCGCCGTAGAGCGCGTCCTTGCGCAAGGCCATGGGCGTGGTACCGGCGTGGGCAGCCATGCCCTCGACGGTGATATCCAGCCAGCGGATGGCCTGGCCACCACTGACCACGCCAATGGCCTTGGCATTGTCCTCAAGAATCGGGCCCTGCTCGATATGGGCCTCGAAATACGCATCCACCTCGCCGCCAAGCGGCCGCTGGCCTGCGTAGCCGGTGGTGCGCAAGGCCTCGGCCACCGTAATGCCCTCGGCATCACGGATGGCCAACGCCGCCTGCAGCGTCAGCGCGCCAGTAAACACCGCTGAACCGAACATGGCGGGCGTGAAGCGTGCGCCCTCCTCGTTGGTCCACACCGCAACCTCCAGCGGCTTGCGGGTTCGGATGCCCAGGTCATCCAGGCGCCGCAGCACTTCCAGCCCCGCCAGCACCCCATACACGCCGTCGAAGCGCCCACCCTCAGGCTGAGTGTCCAGGTGGCTACCCATCATCACCGGGGCAGCCGTGGGATCGATGCCGGCGCGGCGGGCAAACAGGTTGCCGATGGCGTCCACGGTCAGCGTCAGGCCGGCTTCCCGGCACCAGTGGCTGAACAGGTCACGTCCGGCCTTGTCCTGTTCGGTCAGGGCCAGGCGGCAGCTGCCGCCCCGTGCCGTGGCGCCGATCTCGGCCATGGCCATCAGGCTCGCCCACAGGCGCTCGCCATTGCTTTTCAACATGCGGGTACTCCAGAAACAGTGGGGGTTCATCAGGCCGGCTGCAGCTGCTGGCTACGGGCGTACTGGCGCGCCAGGGCCAGCACGCACACCAGCGACACACAGGCGATCAAGGTGTAGAACAGCGCCATCGGCCACCATTGGCCGGTGAAGGTATGGGCCAGCCAGGTGCCGATCAGCGGCGTGAGCCCGCCGGCAATGGCACCGCACACCTGGTAGGCCATGGAGATCGCGGTGTAGCGCACGCGGGTCTCGAACATGCCACTGACGTACCCGGCGATTACCGCGTAGAACGAGGCCATGCAGGCTGCAGCCAGGGCAATGCCCAGCACGATCATCGGCCCCTGCCCGGAACTCACCAGCACGAACATGGGGTACGGTGAGGCCATGGCCAGCAACGCCACCCACGCCAGAAAACGCGTGGCACCGATTTTTTCCGAGAGCCAGGCAGCCAACGGCTGCACGCAGAACTGAATCACGGCGACGAAGAACAGGCATTGCAGAATCAGCGAGCGCTCCAGGTGCAGTTGCTGAGTGGTGTAGCTGATCATGAAGGTGTTGGTGAAGTAGACCCCGGCGATGCCAAGGGTATTGGCACCGATGCACAGCAGCAGAGGTCGCCAAGCCGTGCGCAGCACCTCCAGGGCAGGCGCCTGTTCCTGGCACCGTGCGGTTTCGGCTTGCTGGCGGCTGGCGAGGAACTCGGGCGACTCGTTGACCCCCAGGCGAATCGCCAACCCCACCAGCAACAGCAGCGCGCTGGCCAGGAACGGCACGCGCCAGCCCCAGCTCATCAGGTCTGCTTCAGGCAGGCGCGTCACCGCACCGAAGGCCAGCAACGAAAGGATCAGCCCGGCCGGGCTGCCCAGCTGGGCAAACGAGGCAAAGAAGTTGCGCCGGCCCTTGGGTGCATGCTCGCCCGCCATCAGCACCGCCCCGCCCCACTCGCCGCCCACGGCAATGCCCTGCACGATCCGCAGCAGTATCAGCAGCACTGGCGCCGTTGCGCCGATCTGCGCGTAGGTCGGCAACAGGCCGATGCACACGGTGACGATGCCCATCATCAGCAGCGTGATCACCAGCGATTTCTTGCGCCCAATGCGGTCGCCCACGTGACCGAAGATGATGCCGCCCAGCGGCCGGGCGAAGAACCCGACGGCAAAGGTGCCGAAAGCGGCCATGGTGCTGAAAAGGCTGTCGTCGGAGGGGAAGAACAGCGCCCCGAACACCAGCGCGGCGGCGGTGGCGTAGATGTAGAAGTCGTACCACTCGATCATGGTGCCGATAAAGGCGGCGGCGGCCGCACGGCGCGGCTGAGGGGCTGCGGTGGCTTGCATGGAAAGCTCCCTTGCTTGTTCTTTTGGCAGGAGTGTGGGGGCACGGTTGCGCTCTGTTGGCGCTTGGCAGGTTGCTGGATCATGGCAACCGCAGCGGCCCTGGTGCCTGGGATTTATCGTCTGGGGGCTATGATTAGTCAATTTTCTATTTATTATTCCAATTATTAGCCCTGCTTATTATCGAGCCTGCCATGTCTGAGCGCCTGCTGAATGATCGATTGGACTGGAACCTGCTGCGCACCTTCCGCGTTATCGGCCAGGAGCTGTCCATAAGCCGCGCAGCCGCCCGGCTGCACCTCACCCAACCGGCAGTGAGCCAGGCGCTCAAACGGCTGGAAGAGCAACTGGGCCGTCAACTGATTGCCCGCCGCGGCCCACGCTTTGTGCTGACCGACATGGGCGAGCAGGTATTCCGGCTGGCCGGCGAGGTCTACGGGCAGATGTCGCAGATCGGCGGCTTGCTGGAGCACCCGGGGGATGAACTGGTGGGCAAGGTACGGCTGCTGATGATCAGCCGCATCGTCAACGAGGCGTTCGACGACCTGCTCGCCGCTTTTCATCGCCAGCACCCCCGGGTGGAGCTTGAAATCGAGGTAATGCGCAGCTCCGACATTGTCGCCGCCCTGCAGGAGAAAACCGCCACTGCAGGCCTCAGCCTCAACCGCCGTGCGCAGACACGGCTGGAACAACGGCTGTTTCTGCGCCAGCGCTATGCCTTTTTCTGTGGCAGGCACCACAGGCTGTTCGGCGAGGCCGAAAGCGACCTGCAGCGGGAGAACTTCGTCAGTTTCACCAGCGACCAGATTGGCGGCATGCTGTCACCGTTGGCCATTTTCCGCGACCAGCAGGGGTTTGCCGGGCGCATCGTGGCATCGTCGCCCAGCCTTGAAGAAGTCCGCCGGCTGGTGATTGCCGGTTTCGGTATCGGCTGCCTGCCTGAACACGTGGTGGCGCCGGATGTACAGCAAGGCTTGCTGTGGAAGCTGCCACCGCTCGACGGTATTGCCGATGTCGATATCCACCTGCTGTGGAACCCGGGCCAGCGCTTCAGCCGAGCTGAACAGGTATTCATTCAGACCTTGCAGCAATGCACCACCGAGGCTGGCCGCTAGGCAAAGGAACGGTTGGTGGATAGCGCCCGACAGGGTATGCTGGCTGATATCAATGAGCCACTACCCAGCCAGGCTCGTTGCCCCTTCAAGGAAGACCCCGTGCCCAGCCAGCCCACCCGCCAGACCATTGCCCGCCAGTGGGAACTTCTCAAACTGCTGCCTGGCCGCCAGCCCGGCCTTAGCTGCAGCCAATTGCAGGCTGCGCTGGCCACGGTTGGCCATGTGACCACCAAGCGCACCGTAGAACGCGACTTGGTGGAGTTAGCCGCCCTTTTCCCCCTGCAGTGCAACAGCAGAAGCCTGCCCTACAGCTGGCACTGGCAACCCGGCCTGAAGGCTAGCCACACGCAGCAATGGCTGGCTGAAGACATGACCGGCCCCGCGCAGATAGAACTGCACGCCTGGGTCGATGACGCGCTGGCACGCGACCTTCAACAGCGCCCGGTGGGCGTGGGCATGCTATTGCTACCCCAAGCAGACGGCGGCGCCACCCTGGTGACCACAGTGGCTGACAGCCCCACGCTCATGGCGTGGCTGTTGTCTCAGGCGGGCTCGATTCGTGTTCAAGCCCCAAAGGAAATACGGGTAGCCATGCTGGACCAGTTGCGCCACAGCCTGGCACTGCACGAAGCTGGCTGAGAAGCGCCGGGTCAGGCGATGCGGCGGCGTGAGAGGCAGGCGTAACCCAGCACCAGAACCACGCACACGAGCCCCGCGAGCAGTGCCATCAACTCTGTGCTGTAGCGGGCGACCCAGGCCGGGAAGCCGATGAAGGACTGGTAGACCTGCACCTCAGCCACGCCATCGGCATAGCTGATACCTACACCCCCCTGACGGATCTGCGAGTAATCGGCGTCGAAGTACACCCACACCTTGCTTTCCCCACCGGGCTCGATGGCGGGTATCTCCAGCTGGGCGGTGGCGTTTTCCAGCAGGGTATCGTTGCCGGCCGAATCCCGAACCTGCACCAGTCCCTTTGCAGGCAGGCGCACTTTCACCTGGTTGACCGGTGCGTCACCGGCATTGCGCAGTTCGATAAGAAGGCCGGTGCGATGGTCTACCAGGCCAGCCTCGAACGGCTTGGCGAACAGGCGGGCGTAAGGTGCCTGCGCCATCTCGACCAGCCGCTCGACCTGTTCGTGGCTCATTTCGCCCTGGCCGATGGCGTTGATGCGCCCGTGTAGCTGCTCGTACTTGAGCTGCTCGCTGGCCTGGCTGATGCGTTCGCTGAACTGGCCGGGGTAAGTCAGGTAGGAATAGGTAAGGGATGCCTCCAGGCGAGGGTTGCCGCCCAGCACCTTATAGGCGAGCAGCAGGGCCATCAGCCCGATCAGCACGGCTACGAGGAGTTTCCCCACCTTGTCCCAGCTCAATGAAAACTTCCTTATGTCGAGGTACAGACGATTCAAGCTGCCCAAGGGTGCCAACTTCGCAGCCCCCAGGCAAGCGTGTCGCTCGACTAGGTGCCGCCCTGCTCTTCCCGGGCCTGGCGCAGTTGCTGCACTTGGCCATCGATCAGCGCCTTGGCCATGCCGGCCAGGTAGTAAGTAGCCTGCATCATTACCTTGCGGTCTTCGGGCCTGTCGATGGCCTTGCGCGTGAGCTCGGTGACGCAGCCCATGATGCCTGATGCCTCCATCAGTGCGGTGCGCATGGGCAGTTTGGCCTTCATGTGCACCAGCTCGTTGTCGGAAGGGGCGAAGCGGCCAGCGGCGTGCAGCACGTTAGGGTTGCCGGTGGGTGTGAGCGTTTCTCTGTCCATGGTGTTTTCTCCTGTTGGCGAGCCTCCCGAGACTAGGGCCACACTCGCCCTAACCACAACGCCCCGACCGCGCCAAAGGCCATTTTCGGAAACTGCCTACAAGTACGGTGCCACTTGACCACTTTGCCCACGTCGCGGACGATCAGCGCTTCCCAAACAAGGACGTCATCATGCTACGTATTCTGGGCAGGGCCTCTTCGATCAACGTGCGCAAGGTGCTCTGGGCGTGCGCCGAGTTTCAGGTACCGTACGAACGCGAAGACTGGGGTTCAGGCTTCCAGGCGACCCACACGGCGCAGTTTCTTGCACTCAACCCGAATGCCATGGTGCCCGTGATCCAGGACGGTGACTTCACGCTGTGGGAGTCCAACAGCATCATCCGCTACCTGGCCAACCGCTACGGTGATGGCACCTTGTATCCGGTGGACCCGCAGGCAAGGGCCAGGATCGACCAGTGGATCGACTGGCAGGCTTCTGACCTGAACCGGTCCTGGAGCTACGCTTTCATGTCACTGGTACGCCACTCCCCCGCCCACCAGGAGCCCCAGGCGCTTGCGGCCGGTTGCGCAGACTGGTCGCGCCACATGCGCATCCTCGACCAGCAACTGGCCCTTACCGGTGCCTATGTGGCAGGCAGTCATTTCACCCTGGCCGACATCCCGATTGGCCTGTCGGTAAACCGCTGGTTCGAAACGCCCCTGGAGCACCCGGCCCTGCCAGCGGTACGTGATTACTACGAACGCCTGAGCGAGCGTGCCGCGTACCATGAGCACGGCCGCAACGGCACGCCTTGAACTGCTGTGGAGGTAGACCGATGAGCGCAACCCTGCGCCTGGCAACACCGGGCGATGTCGACGTGCTGTTCGACATCCGCACCAGCGTTACCCAGAACCATTTGTCACGCCAGCAGATGCACGCGCTGGGCATCACCGCAGAGGTACTGACCGAGGCAATCACCAGCGCGCCCTGCGCCTGGGTGGCCGAATGGCACGACCAGCCCGCAGGTTTTGCCATGGTCGACCTGCAGGAAGGTGAGCTGTTCGCCCTGTTTGTGCGCCCTGCGCTGGAAGGCAACGGGTTGGGTACGCTACTGCTGCAACGGGCCGAGCAAGCCCTGTTTGAGCACCACGCGGTGATTCACCTGACCACCGACGGCGACCCGGCCATGCGGGCAAATGCGCTGTACCGGAGCGCCGGCTGGGTGTGCACCGCTCAGGTGGATGCACGAGACGTGCGGTTCGAGAAACACCGGCATAACGGCTGAGTTCTGTCGAGCTTGTTCATTACACTGCCTCCGCGTGATGGATGAGCCATCAGAGGCCTTTAACGTAATGCCCAGGCTAGCCACAGACTCAGGGGCCAGTGAGTACTCAATTAAAGGTCACTTAACAACCTGGCGTGCGCCCTCGCCAACCATCCCAGCCAGCGCCTTGCGCAGGCTTGGCAGGTCGCTGTAGCGGTGCTCGGCGGTAACCTTGCCATGGCTCAGTTCCAGCCACTGCACCGAGTCGCGGTCGCCCCCATACTGCGCTGCCACTTCGCCGCTGCGGTCGAGCAGAATGCGGTAATTGGCCGAGCGCATGGCTGGCACCATCACGGCCTGGACCATGCTGGGCATTTTCTCGATGTCGGCCACAAACACCACTCCGCGGGCTTCCAGATAGCCTGCAGGCGTATGCTCCACGGCGCTGTTGACCAACCGTGCACTGGCCATGCTGCGGGCCACCATCACCACCCGCGTGTCGTCAGCAAGGGTATAGGCCTTGTCGTGCTGGTCATTCAACGTCCAGTTGCCGGCAGCCTGCGCCAGGGGCGTGAGCACTAAGGTCAGAAGCAGTAACAATGAGGGGCGCATGCGGCTGTCTCGCAATGAAGGTTCCCACACACTAGACGGGTTGTTCGCGCTCGCCAAGCTGCCGTGCTTGAAGCGGTGGGCAGATGTTGCACAATAGCGCGGTCAGATGCCCGTCAAAGGAAACCTCATGCTGTATGTCGTCATGCTGGGCGGCCGCCACCCAGGCGCCAAGATCGAAGTGCACGACGTGGTCTTCGCCCAGGCCGAAACCCTTCAGCAAACCTACCCGCAGCTGCGTGACGCCTGGTTCGGCAGCCTGCAGGGCCTGCACGTGGACAGTTGGCTGGAGGTAGACGGGGTGGACGGCCAGCGCATCGAGTGGCACACCCAGCCCCCTGCTCGCGGGGCCAACCGCCTGTATTTCATCAACCTGGGTGGCTACGAGCGGGGTGTGTTCGGCGAAGCGCACCGGTACCTGCTGGTGAGTGCCCGCAACAAGACCGATGCCAAAGCGCTGGGCAAACTGCAGATGGCTGCCGGCTGGTTGAAGCCGCATACCGACGCGCTGCTGAATGTGGACGACTGCCTGGCCATTGACCAGGTGGGCGGGCTGCACCTGCACCTGGTGCCGGGGCCACACAAACCGACCGTCGCGCGTAACGACTACATCCCCATCTGACTCGGCCCCTTCAAGCGCTGGCCCTACCCTTCCCCGCAGCCGATGGAGCTTCGGCGCCCTGAAGTGGTCTACCCCTCAAGCCGAGCCCACCGCCCCGAGGGGAACACCATGAGCCTGATCCCAGCCCTGCCTGACCCCGCCAGCGTACTGATTTGCGGCGCCAGCCGCGGCATCGGGCTGGCGCTGTGCAAAGCGCTGCTGGCGCGCGACGATGTGCGTGTGCTGGTTGCCGTGGCGCGCCAGGCCAGCACCTGCGAAGCGCTGGTGGCACTGGGCAGGCAGTATGGCGAACGTGTGAGGCTGGTCGACTGCGACGCCAGGCACGAAGACTCACTGGCGCTGCTGGCCACGGAGGTGGGTGGGGTTTGTGAGCACCTGAACCTCGTTGTCAGCACCCTCGGCATCCTGCACCAGGAAAACGCCAAGGCGGAAAAATCCCTGGCACAGCTTGACCTGGCGGGCTTGCAAGCAAGCTTCGCCACTAACGCCTTTGCGCCAATCCTGCTGCTCAAGCACGTGCTGCCTTTTCTGCGCAAGCAGCCTGCCACGTTCGCGGCGTTGTCTGCCCGTGTCGGCTCGATCAGCGACAACCGGTTGGGCGGTTGGTACAGCTACCGATCAAGCAAGGCGGCCCTCAACCAGCTGCTGCACACGGCCAGCATCGAGTTGAAGCGGATCAACCCAGCTGCCACGGTGCTGGCACTGCACCCCGGTACCACCGACACAGCGCTTTCGCGGCCCTTCCAAGGCAATGTGCCGGAAGGCAAGTTGTTCGAAACAGGGTTTGCAGCGCGCTGCGTCATCGAACTGGTGGGGCGCTTGGGGCCGTCGGTGACGGGCAGTTTCTGGGGGTGGGATGGTGAGCGGATTGGGTGGTAAGGAGCCTTACCTCGACCCTGCACCCGCTCGTCGTTGTGCGCACTAAAAAACGCGAGGCCTGTTCAATTTCCCTCATGACCCGCCGATACACCCTCAACGACTTGCCGTTTCCGGAGCCTTTCAATGTCACTGATCCCCGCACGTATCTCGCAGCGCATGACGTTAGCCATCCTGGCTTTGCTGGTTCTTACTGCTGCGGCGATATTTGCGGTGATTACGCTGGGTGGCAAACCCCGGCTGCTGGCCGCCGGAACGGACGCGGCCGAGCAGTCGGCAAAGGCCCTGACCAACGAACTGGCCTTGCCGCTGAACCGCATCGAGGGTACGGCCTCTGCCATGGCGCTGCTGGCACAGACCCTGCCTCACGATGTGGCGCTTTTCCAGGATAACCTGGCGGGCATTATCGACAGCCAAGGCAACGCCGCCATCGCAGGTGGCGGCGTTTGGCCAGAGCCCAACGCGTTCACGGCGGGGACCGAACGGCGTAGTTTTTTCTGGTCACGTAACGCCGACAACAAGCTGGTTTTTTCCGCCGAATACAACGATGCAAATACGCCGCCCTATCAGGCTGAGTCCTGGTATACCGGGGTCAAGTCCACAGCGCCTGGTCGTTGTGTCTGGTCGGATGCTTACCAGGACGCCGTAAGCGGTGTGGCAATGACCACATGCAGCGTGCCCTATCGCAATGGGGCCGCGTTCGCAGGTGTGGCCACCATCGACTTGAAGCTGGACGGCCTGGCCACTTTTCTCAAAGAGAAAGGCGATATAACAGGCGGTTATGCGTTTGCCGTGGATGCCTCGGGTAACGTGCTGTTCTTCCCCGATACCAAAGCCGACAAGGCACTGCTGACCGTCGCCACCCTGGGCCAGGAGCAGCCCTGGCTCAAGCCGGTGGCGGATCGCCTGGCCGACAAGTCGCAGGCCCTTTTAACCTTCAGGCTGGATGACGATGGCAGGCTGGGCACGCCGGCTTACGTGACGCTGGCAACCATGGATAGCACCGGCTGGCGAATTGGCCTGGTAACGCCTGAATCCAGAGTTGTGGGCCTGGCAAATCATCTGACCGCGCAGATACTCTTGTTCCTGTTACCCCTGATGGCCATCCTGCTCGGCCTCGCCTGGCTGGCCGGCAAGCGGCTGTTGGTGCAGCTTGAGGAAACCACGCGGCAAATCGATACCCTGGGCCAAGGCGGCCAGGCCGGGGCTGGGCTGGAAATCGTGCGCGCCGATGAAATTGGTGCGCTGCGCGAATCGGTCAATCATTACGCGGGCTCGTTGCGCAACATGCTGCACCGCATCGCCCAGGAATCTGTCTCGCTTGAGCGTCAGGCTGACGAGCTGGCGCAATTGTCACACGGCTTGGCTGAACGCGCAGAGGCCCAACGGCAGGACAACACCCTGCTGGCTACGGCAATCACCGAAATGTCGGCCAGTGCCAATGAAGTCGCACACAACACGTCTGATTGTTCCGACACTGCCCGGCGCTCATTGGATGACGCGCAGCAAAGCCAGAACCAGGTCAACGGCAACAGCCAGTTCATCGAGGGCCTGGCCACCGACATTTCCGGGGCTGCCGACGCTATCACGCAATTGGGAGCGGACATCGAACGTGTGGGGAGCGTGCTGGAGGTCATCAAATCCATTTCGCAACAAACCAACCTGTTGGCACTCAACGCAGCCATCGAGGCTGCGCGCGCCGGCGAGCAGGGGCGTGGTTTCGCGGTAGTGGCCGACGAAGTGCGTACGTTGGCCGGCCGCACGCAAACCTCTGCGAACGAGATTCAGGAGATGATTTCGCAACTTCGCCAGGCTTCAAGTTCAGCCGTTGCAACCATGCAAAACGGCGCCGAACGTACCCGGTCATCGGTTCAACAGGCGGCAGGTGTCGCATCCACACTGGGCACCACGGTGAAAAGCTTCGACGACATCGTCCAGCGCGCGCAACAGATTGCGGTGGCTGCTCAGCAACAAAGTCACGTCACCCACGAAATCAACGAACTCGCCGTGCGTATTCATGCCTCCAGCGAGCAAGGGGCACGGGATGCCAATGCACTGCGTGAACTCGGCAAAGGCATGCAATCGATCTCAAGCCGGCTGGGCGACTTGAGCCGGGGTGGGCGATAGTCCCCCGGGGCGGGGCGCAGTCAGGGACAGGATATTGATTGATAACAACCGCCGGCGCTGGAGTTTTCGCAGGCGGTGCCATAGGCACATCTCCCGAGCATGCGGCTCAGGAAATCGGCTCAAGGATGCTCGGTGGACACCGAGTTGTTAGCCTCAACATCCTTCATGTCCTCCTCCAGCACATCCGCATCACGGGCCTCATCCTCGTGGGTACGGGCAGTGCCGTTGTCGCGAGGCACCTGGCTGTCCTGATCGGAACCGGGGTTGCCTGGCGGTGGGTTCCAGTCTTCAGGGCGCTGCTGGGCCCCATTTTCCCCAGCACCCTGCTTAGGTTCGGATGGCGTCTGCTCCAGGCCGGAGCCATGGCCTTCACCGGTGTCAGTGATGTTGTGATCAATGGACATTGGCATTCTCCTGATAAAGGCGCTTGAATAAGCACGTGAAATTCAGAGCCGCTGGCTGACCCGGGAGTGCCTGATGGGCGACCAATGGCGCAGCAATGATCGGGAGGGTGTTTGGACTACCACATTCGTGAAGCCACCTCAGACGATGCACAGGGCATCAGCAGCGTGATACTGGCCACGCTGCGCGCAACCAATGCGGCCGACTACGACGCGGAAACGCTGGGCCGTGTAGCGATGTCGTTCACGCCGGCTGCTGTAGCCCAGTTGCTCGAACGGCGGATAATGTTTGTCGCGGTCAGTGACGGCATCGTGGCCACCGCGAGCCTTGAAAGCGACGTTCTCAGGAGCGTGTTCGTCAACCCGGCGAACCAACGCTCAGGCATCGGTGAACAACTGGTTCACCGCGTGGAATGCGAGGCACTCAAACGCGGTTTTGCCCTTTTGAAGGTTCCGTCCTCCGTTACGGCGCAAGGCTTCTACGCCAAGCTGGGGTATCGCAAGGTCCGCGAAGTCCTTCACGGCCTGGAGCGCACCGTTGTCATGGAGAAGTCGCTGGCGGACAGGGCTAGCCAACCTTGATCTGCGTAAGCCCCAACACCTCAGCCTGCGCCAGCACCTCTGCGGGTGTGGCATCGGCTGGCGGCATCACCAGGCTGTTCTCGCCATCACCAAAGTGCAGCACGATCAGGTGCAGCGCAGCGTCGTGGGCGGGGAGCTCAGCCTGGTTCAGCTCAAAGGTATGGCTGGACGCGTTGCCGTTGAGCAGATAGTGAACGGTGAACGTTTGCATGAGCACCTCGATCATGAGTGGGGGTCTTATTACCTGACCGACAGGACAGGAAAAGATTCATGTCGAGGTGCTCGCAGCCCTATCCATCAGGGCAGACCCGCCCTGTTGAGGTATGGCTACTGCTTCATGGTTTCTCGATAGGCCTCGATGAATGGCGCTTCGGCGGGATCGATCCGGTCCATGCCGGCCGCAATGCGGTGCCAGTAAGGGTACTGCGGTGCCAAGCGGGTAGCGTTTTCGATCTGTTGCAGGTCTTCACACGTCAGCTTCAGCGCCACGGCCTGCAGGTTGTCCTGCAACTGTTCAAGGGTGCGCCCGGCGGTAATGACGCTGGTGATGCCGGGCCGGTCCTTCAGCCAAGCCAGGCACACCCGCGCGGGTGAGCAGCCATGCCGTTCCCCGACCGAAATCAGCGTTTCGATGATGTCGTAGGCGCGCTCGCGGTCGTGCACATAGGGTTCCGGCCAGTCGTTGCCCTGGCGCGTGCCCTTTGGCGTCTGCTGCCCGCGGCGGACCTTGCCGGTCAACAAGCCCTCCCCCAGTGGCCCCCACACCAGCGTTGCGAAGCCCTGGTCGATGGCCATCGGCAAAAGCTCGTACTCGGCCTCGCGCGACTCAGGGGTGTAGTAGATCTGTTGGGACACCGGCTGTTGCCAACCATTGAGTTGGGCACTGCCGAGGGTCTTCATCATCTGCCAGGCGGTGTAGTTGGAGGTGCCGAAGTAGCGGATCTTGCCGCTTTGCACCAGGTGGTCCAAGGCTGCAAGGGTCTCCTCGACCGGCGTAACGCCGTCCCAGTTGTGGATCTGGTACAGGTCGATATGGTCAGTGCCAAGGCGCTTGAGGCTGGCTTCACAAGCGCGGATCAGGTGATAGCGTGATGCGCCGCTGTCATTGGGGTTGTCACCCATCGGGCTGCGCGCCTTGCTGGCCAGAATGATCGACTGACGTCGCTCGCCCAGCGCCTTGCCCACGATCTCCTCAGCCAGCCCATGGGAATACAGGTCGGCCGTGTCCACCAGGTTGACGCCCGCATCAAAGGCCGCGTCGAACATGCGCCTGGCCAGGTCCACATCCACACTGCCGGTTTTCTCGAAGGCGCCGCGCCCACCAAATGGGACGGTCCCTACGACCAGTTCGGACACCATCAGCCCGGTATTGCCAAGTGCACGGTACTTCATGGGGTACTCCTTTCAAAAGACCTGAAGTACCGACGACAATGGCGGCTGAATCGTTCCATCCGTCGCACACGCACCTGGCGTGAAAACTTGTCAGGGCCGCATGAGGGGCTCTATGCCGATCCATTTCTTGACCGGGTGATAGCAGAGCTTCTGCGGCGGGATGGCCAGCGTCTGCCCCCCAACCTGCAAGCTACCCAGGTGAATGGTCCACTTGGAGTCGGCATTGAACTGGTTGGTTTGGAAGATCACGTAGGCCGAGCCATATCGCTTGTTGTTGGTGAGTTTGGGAATCAGCCGGTGCACTTCATCGCTGTTGATGTCGTAGGGCGAAGGCCGGGCGGATTGCTCGGTCAACGAGGGGAAGTCGTGAATGTCGTCGCTGCCAACATAGACCTCGGGGCGCGCGTTCAGCCGTGAACCATCGGCAAAGGTGATGTAGGCCTGGCGGCTGTCATAGAGCACCGGCACAGGTGGCACGCCACGGGTCGAGCCTGATGAAGGCCGGGCGCGGTCCTGGTTGTAGGCAATCATCTGCACGTAGAACTCTGGCTGCTTGTACCGCTCGCCAGGGTACTCCACGTGCAACCCCTGTTCGTAGGGCTGATCCCGCCAGCGGGCGGCGTGGTCGTAGAGGTAGGTTTCAAGGTACACCGTGGTCTCACCCTGCGGGCCGGGCACCTTAAACTGGAACTCGGACTCGCACAGGTCCGCATACGCAGCACGCTCGCGCTGCCAGGGGATGCAGCCAGCGAGCGAGGTCACTGCAAGCATCAGCAGGGTAATACTGGCGCGTTTGAACACTGTCACCACCTCCATCGTCACGCTCGTCAGGTGGCTGAAGCCTCGTTGGCCAATTGAGCATGGGTGGCCAGTTCTTCGGCGATGAACGCCGAGATCATTGCCCGGTAAACCTGCTCGACGACTACCGGCGAGGCACCGGTTTCTTGCGCCAAGGCGCGTACCTTGGCGATGACCTGCTCGACGCGCGCCGGGGCACGTACGTCGTCGGTGGTTTTCTTGAAGCCGGCAGCTTGCGCCACCAGGTCGCCGCGGCTGGCCAGCAGCGACACGACCTGCCGGTCGATCTCATCGATGCGCTGGCGGACTTCGTCCAGAGAGGTGCAACGCGTATCCATTCGCCAGGTTTCCTTGTGTTGGTGTTGAGGATGGTACCAATGGGTTTGTCAGGTTCGATTTGACCCAGCCGGCAAGCGTAGAGGCTCGCGCGGCGTGCGGCAACCACACGGCCAGTAGAAAACGTCAAACCCAATTACCCCCCTACAACACCGGCTTACGCGCCACCCCACTGCGAGCCTTGGCCATCGCCGCCAACCGCACCGCCACGTTGGCCGCCCCATACCCCGCGTACCCCCCTTTGCGCTGGATAATCTCGAAGAAGAACCGATCCTCAAACGGCTCGGTATACACGTGGAACAGCTCCCCCCCCTGCGCATCACGGTCATAGAGCACGTTGTAATAGGCCAGCTCGCTAAGAAACTCGTCATCGAAGTCAAAGCGCGCAGCCAGGTCATCGTAGTAGTTGAGCGGAATTTCCAGCAACGGCGCCCCCGCCAGCTTGGCCCGGGCCACTTCGCGGAAGATGTCCGCGCAGTCGAATGCGATGTGGTGCACCCCCGACCCCCGGTAACTGGACAGCGCATGGGCAATGGCGGTGTTGCGGTTTTCCGAGATGTTCAGCGGCAAGCGCAGCGTACCGCAGGGGCTGCGCAGGGCGCGGCTTTTCACCAGGCCGTAAGGGTCAGGCAGCACCACTTCGTCATCAGCGGCAAAGCCGAACAGGCTCTTGTAGAACAGCACCCAGCTGTCCAGCGACTCGGCCGGCAGCGCCAGCGCCATGTGGTCGATACGCTGCAGCCCGCCGGTGGGCGCGGCGCTCGGGTTCAGGCTGAAGTCGGTGTCATACAGGCTCTGGCCCGCACTGCCCTGCTCCACCAGATACAGCAGGCTGCCATCCGGGGCGCGCACGGCCGGCACCTCGCACTCGTTGGGCCCGACCAGCCCGCGGAACGGTTGGCCCCGGAACGCCGTGGCGCGCTTGAGGGCCGCCTGCTGGTCCTTCACCCGCAAGGCAGTAGCGCACAGCGAAGGCCCATGGGCTTCAAAGAAGTTGTGACCGAACGAGTAAGGCTCAGCATTGAGCACGATGTTGATATCACCCTGGCGCAGCAGTTGTACGTCCTTGCTCCGGTGCTGGCCCGCTTCGGCAAAGCCCAGTTTCTTGAGCCAACCGTTCAGGCGGGCGCCCACCGCTTCATCCACGGCAAACTCCAGAAACTCAACGCCGTCGTAGGTGCTGGCAGCAGGCGGCGCGAACAGCACGCCCGGTTCGATGCCAGTGCCTTCCTGCTCCAGGCGCAAGCGCGTCTGCTCTTCGAGGTACAGCAGTGAACGCAGGCCGTCGGCGGCGTTCTGCCGCGGCGGCGCAGCGCGGAAACCGTCGTTGAAGATTTCCAGGGACAACGGCCCGCGGTAACCCGTGGCCAGAATCGGCGCCAGGAACCCGGCCATGTCCATCTCACCCTGCCCTGGGAAGCAGCGGAAATGGCGGCTCCACTCCAGCACATCCATGGCCAGGATTGGCGCGTCGGCCATTTGCACGAAGAAGATCTTGTCGGCCGGAATGTCGCGGATGGCGGCGGGGTCACCCTTGAGCGACAAGGTGTGGAAGCTGTCCAGGATCACACCCAAGGCGGCGTGATCCGCCTGGCGCACCAGGTTCCATACCTGCTGGTAGGTATTCACATGGCGGCCCCAGGCCAAGGCCTCGTAGCCGATGCGCAAGCCGCGCTTGCCAGCGTGCTCTGCCAGCAGGCGCAGGTCGTCGACCAGCAGTTGCTCGTCGCCCAGCGCGTCGGCCTGCACGTTGCTGCACACCAGCACCAGGTCGGTGCCCAGTTCCTGCATCAGGTCGAACTTGCGCTCGGCTCGGTCAAGGTTTTTCTGCAGGCGGTCGCGGCGGCAGCCTTCGAAATCGCGAAATGGCTGGAACAGCGTCACGGCAAGCCCCAGGTCGGCGCACATCTGGCGTACCTGGCGTGGGCTGCCGGCGTAGTACAGCAGGTCGTTCTCGAAGATTTCGACGCCGTCGAAGCCGGCGGCGGCGATGGCCTCGAGCTTTTCCGGCAGGGTGCCGCTCAAGGACACGGTGGCGATCGAACGCTGCATGGCGGGAGTTCCTTGTTGTCAGGGGGATCACAGGGCCAGCGGGGATGCAAAACCCCCGTTACAGTTTCTGGCACGATGGATTATTCGCAGGTAAAGTCGGCGCTTCAATCCCTTTGTACGGAATGGTTAGTTTTGCGTTCGATTATCGCACGAAACCCGTTTTAGCGAATTGCCTGACCGCTGGCCCGTGGTCAACATGCATCACAGACGCAGGCCCAATGTTCACCGCCTCCTGCCTTGGCGTTTCCAGCCGGAGCCTGCGCTACAACAATAACAACGGAGACAACGATGGCTCACTCCAGCTCTCAAGCCAAGAAAGCGACCGCCAGTGGATGGATAGGCTCGGCACTCGAGTACTACGACTTCTTCATCTACGCCCAAGCCGCTGCACTGATTTTCCCGCAGATATTCTTCCCCAATACCGACCCCAAAATGGCCATCATTGCCTCGCTGGCCACCTACGGTGTGGGCTACCTGGCGCGCCCGGTCGGGGCCTTCGTGCTCGGCCACTGGGGCGACACGCGCGGTCGCAAGAACGTGCTGCTGTTGTGCATGTTCCTGATGGGCATCTCGACCATGGCCGTCGGCCTGCTGCCCACCTACCACGACATCGGCATGCTGGCACCCGCCCTGCTGGTGCTGTTGCGGCTGGTTCAGGGCTTTGCCGTGGCGGGTGAAATCTCCGGCGCCAGCTCGATGATCATGGAGCATGCGCCGTTCGGGCGACGCGGTTACTACGCCAGCTTTACCCTGCAAGGGGTACAGGCGGGCCAGGTGATGGCTGCCGCCGTGTTCCTGCCGTTGGCTTACTTCATGCCTAGCGAGGCGTTCAACGACTGGGGCTGGCGCATTCCGTTCCTGATGAGCGCAGTGGTGCTGATTGCAGGCTTCATCATCCGCAAGGAAGTGCATGAAACCCCCGCGTTCGTGAAGGAAGAAAAGCAGGCCAAGGTTGCCAAGTCACCCATCAGCGAAGCCTTCCGCCACAGCTGGAAACACATGGTGCTGGTGATGTTCATGGCACTGATGAACGTGATCCCTGTGGTCGCCACCATCTTCGGCGCGGCCTACGCGGTACAGCCAGCCTATGGCATCGGGTTCGACAAGAGCGTGTACCTGTGGATTCCGGTGGTGGGCAATATCGTGGCAGTGCTGGTGATCCCGTTCGTGGGCAACCTTTCAGACCGCATTGGCCGTCGCCCGACCATGATTGCCGGGTGCCTGGGGTCGGGGCTGCTGGCCTTCGTGTACCTGTACGCGATCAGCATCCAGAACGTGCCGCTGGCCTTCGCTTCGTCGATCGTCATGTGGGGCATGGTCTACCAAGGCTACAACGCGGTGTTCCCAAGCTTCTACCCAGAGCTGTTCCAGACCCGCTACCGCGTTTCGGCCATGGCCATCGCGCAGAACATCGGCACCATGCTCACCGCCATGCTGCCGGCGCTGTTCGCCCTGGTGGCGCCGCCTGGTTCGGAGAACATTCCGCTGGTGGTCGGCGGCCTGGCCTTCTTCATCACTTGCGTGTGCGCACTGGCGGCCTACATCGCGCCGGAAACCCATCGCCTGGCCATGGAAGACCTGGGTAATCCTCAGGCCAAACCGATGGAGAAAGAGGCCTACGAGGCCAGCCGCAAGGGGAGCTTGCAGGCCATGAGCCAGTGATGGGTCATTGATCCCAGCGCCTTGGGTGGCAGATCGCAAGCTGCGCTCCGCCACCCAAGGCGCTGTCTGACAATCAGTTCACCACTCCCTGCAGCCCTCGCCACAGCCGCTCCACATCTGCCCGTTCGGTCGGCAACGCGCCAATCGAAACCCGCACCATCCAGCGGCCATCCAGCGTGGCCGGTGTCACGTAAGCTGCCCCGGAAGCGTTCAGCCGTTGCGCCCAACCCCGGGTATGGGTATCCAGCGCCTCGCCTTCCAGCCCCGCAGGCCGATGCCGAATGCACAGGGTTTGCAACTGCACCGGCGCCACCAACTCCCAATCGGCGGCAGCCGCTACCTGCCCGGCCAACCACTGTGCATTGTCGAGGTCGCGCCGCAGACGCGCCTGCAACGCCTCTACCCCTTCGCTGCGCAACATGAACCACAGCTTCAGGGCCCGGAACCTGCGCCCCAGCGGGATACCCCAGTCGCGCAGGTTCTTCACCTCGCCATCCACGGCCGACTGCAAGTAGCTGGGGTTGGTGCTCATGACGCGGATCAGGTGCTGCGGGTCGCGCACATAGTAGATCGAGCAGTCGAACGCCACCCCCAACCACTTGTGCGCGTTGACCACCACCGAGTCCGCCAGCTCGATGCCGTCCCACATCCACCGGCACTCGGGCAGGATCATCGCCGAACCCGCCATGGCGGAATCCACGTGCAGCCACAGCTTGTGCGCCTGGGCGATGGCGCCGATAGCGCTTAGCGGGTCGAGGGCCGTGGTGGTGGTAGTGCCGGTGGTAGCAACCACTGCACACGGCTGGTTGCCTGCCGCCAGGTCCTGTTCGATGGCGGCCTGCAGTGCCTCTGGGCGCAAGGCGTAGCGTTCGTCGGTGGGGATAAGCCGAATGTTGGCACGCCCGAAGCCGGCCAGCAGCGCCGCCTTGTCTACCGAGCTGTGGGCATGGGCGCTGACATACACGATCAGCGGCCTGGCTTCGGCCTGCAGGCCGCCACGCACCAGGGCGTAATCGGTGGCGCGTTCACGGGCGCTGATCAGCGCAACCAGCGTGCTGGTCGACGCGGTGTCCTGGATCACCCCGCTCCACTGGGCCGACAAACCCAGCAACTCACGCAACCAGCCCAAGGTGATTTCTTCCAGCTCGCTCAAGGCCGGGCTGGACTGCCAGGACAGGCCCAGCACGCCCAGGCCGGTGCTGAGAAAATCGCCCAATACCGACGACAAGGTGCCGTTGGAGGGGAAGTAGCCGTAGAAGTCCGGGTGCTGCCAATGGGACAACCCAGGCATGATCACCTGCTGGACATCCGCGAGGATCGCTTCGAACGCCTCGCCCTGTTGCGGAGCGGCGTCAGGCAATACCGCCTTCAGGTAGCCGGGCTCAACCTGGGCCATCACCGGCCGCTCGCCCACGGTCTGGCGGTAGTCGGCAATCAGGTCGATCAGCTGGTGGCCGTATTGGCGGAATTGTTCGGGGGTCACGGGGGCTCTCCTGAGGAATGTGATTGCCAGATACTGCTCTAGTCTAGGCACAGTGCCCCTGGCGAATAACCCCGCTTCGTGCATAGCTGCTATGGCGAACCCGCAAGGTTCCTCATGCCAACAGGTACACCGGGAAGCACTCACACAGATGCATCACACGGCGTCGGGCGCTTTCCAGCAGTGCGCTGTCGTTGGGCTGCGCCAGCAGGTCGGCGATCAGGCCAGCCACTTCAGCGCATTCAACCTCGCCAAACCCACGGGTCGTCAGTGCGGGTGTGCCAATACGGATGCCACTGGTGATCGTCGGTTTCTGCGGATCGCCTGGAATCGAATTTTTGTTGAGGGTGATATGGGCGCTTTCCAGCAGGGCTTCCGCATCCTTGCCGGTAATGTTCATGGCGCGCAGGTCAAGCAGGAACATGTGGCTGTCGGTGCCGCCGGACACAACCCGCAAGCCACGCCGGGTCAGCACATCAGCCATGGTCCGGGCGTTGTCGATCACCCGTCGCTGGTACTGTTTGAAGTCGTCGCTCAGGGCTTCGCCAAACGCCACCGCCTTGGCGGCAATCACGTGCATCAGCGGCCCGCCCTGGTACACCGGGAACACCGTCTTGTCGAGCAGGGCCGCGTATTCAGCCTTGGCCAAAATCAAGCCGCCGCGCGGGCCGCGCAGGGTCTTGTGGGTGGTCGAGGTGATGAAGTCGGCGATACCGACTGGCGAGGGGTACACGCCTGCTGCCACCAAGCCGGCGTAATGGGCCATGTCGACCATCAGGTAGGCGCCGATTTCATCGCAGACTTTGCGAAAGCGCGAGAAATCAATGACGCGGGAATAGGCCGATGCACCTGCGATGATCATTTTCGGCCGATGCTCGCGTGCCAGCGCTTCCATCTGTTTGTAGTCGAGGGTCTCACTGTCTGGCTCAAGGCCATAGGCAAGGGCCTGGAAGAACTTGCCCGAAAAATTCACCGAGGCGCCGTGGGTCAGATGGCCGCCGTGAGCCAGTGACATCCCTAGAATGCTGTCGCCCGGCTCAAGCGCCGCAAGGAAAACTGCCTGGTTGGCCTGTGAGCCGGAGTGCGGCTGAACGTTGACATATTCGCAGCCGAACAGTTGGCGGGCTCGGTCGATGGCAAGGTTCTCGATTTCGTCGACAACCTTGCAGCCACCGTAATAACGGCGGCCTGGATAGCCTTCGGCATACTTGTTGGTGAGTACCGAGCCTTGGGCCTGGAGCACCTGTTCGCTCACGTAGTTTTCCGAGGCGATCAGCTCCAGGTGGGTTTCCTGACGATTGCGCTCGCGGTCGATCAGACGAGCGATGGCGGGGTCGCGAAATTGCAAGCTCATGCGGAGATTCCTTGTGATGGCGCTGTGTTCAGCAGCGTCGGCAACTGACCCGCAAGTGCGCCTGGCGGGCCGCCGGCGCTGCCGGAGAGGAAGATGGAGGTGTCTTTCAAGCCGCTGCCGGTGATCAGCACCACAGCGGTCTGCGCGGTATCGGGATGTGCCTGGGCATACTTGATCAGGCCAGCGAAGGCGCTGGCAGCACCCGATTCGGCGAATACACCGGTGCGCGAGGCAAGCCTGGACGCCGCTGTCACGATGTCCTGGTCACTGACGCACATGAACTCGCCGTTGCTGGCTGTTACCGCGCGCATGGCCTTGAGGCGATCGCGTGGCAATGCCACGTTGATGCTGCTGGCCAGGCTGGTAGGTACGATGCGTGCGGTGCGTGCCATGGAGCGGTCGCTGCGCCACGCCCGGTACATGAAGTTGCTGTGTTCGGCCTGCACACCGATCAGGCGCGGCATACGGGCGATCCAGCCCAGTTGCAGCAAATCGAACAGGCCCTTGTAGACTGACCCCAGGATGCAGCCGTTACCGACCGGCACGAATATCAGATCGGGCACCTGCCAGTGCAGCTGTTCACAGATCTCGAAGGCAACGGTCTTCTTGCCCTCGCTCATGTACGAGTTGATACCGGTGGTTCGGTTGTACCATCCGTGCGCCTGGCAGCCGGCCAGGCATTGCTCGAATGCCTCATCGTACTGACCGTCCACCAATACGATCTCGGCCCCATAGCCCAACATCTGCGCGCGCTTTTCCCGGGGTGCGGTGCGTGGCAGATAAATCACATTGCGCAGGCCCATGCTGGCACTCATCCCGGCCAGCGCCGAGGCGGCGTTGCCCGTGCTGGCCACGGCCACGGTGCGGGCGCCCGACTGCAAGGCATGGGCTACAGCCAACGCACTGGCGCGGTCCTTCAGCGAGCCGGTTGGCTGCCTGGATTCGTCCTTGATCAACACCTTGATCGCCGAGCCTTCGCCAAGCAGATCGGCCGGCGCATACAGCGGCGTATTCCCCACCAGCAGCGGCGGTACGTACTGGGTCGAACTGAGTGGCATCAGCCGGTCATAGCGCCACATGCCACGGGCCTGCTGGTCCGCCAGGGCTGCTCGGGGCCATTCACGCTTCAGCGTGGGGTAGTCGTAAAGCACATCGAGGGCACCTTCGACCTTGCAATGTGGGCAAAAGTAACTGACCTCATGGGGCTGGTATTGGCGGTCGCACACCAGGCACTGCAATGCATACGCTTTGTACGAATTCTTCATGGCCATCCTTAGGAAGTGTGCTGTGCGGGTGCTTTCCCTGCCGACGTCGGTCCGCTGCACAGAACCGACGGGCACTCGCTGACAAAGGGCGCTTCAGACCACCATGATGGCGTCGATGACCACCAGGGTATTGCGCGCCAGGGCGCTGGCCCCTGCGGTGGTGCGCGCCGGGTATGGCGGGGTGAAGTACTCTTGCATCACGCGGTTCAGGGTGGGGAACTCACTCAAGTCGGTGATGAACGCGGTTACCTTCACCACGTTTGCCAGTGTTCCGCCTGCCGCCTCGGCCATCTGCGCCAGGTTGTCGAGGGTCTGGCGGAGCTGGCCTTCGAAATCCTGTGCCAACACTTCGTTGGTCAACGCCGAAACCGGTGTCTGGGCCGACAGGTAGATGGTCTGCCCGCGGCTCACCTTGATGCCCTGGGAATAAGTGCCCAGCGGCAACGGGGCCTTGTTGGTGAAAATCACGTTTTCCTCGGCCAGGAAAGGGGTGCCAGCAGTATTGATTTGAGCAGTGCTTTGCATGGTGACGGTCCTTGTTGAGTGTGAGGGTTAGTGCAGGTCGGCAACCTTCTTCACGGCCAGGCTGGCGAACGCCGTATCACGGCATCGCGCCGGGGAAAAAAGCAGGTAGTTCAGTTGCAGGGCAGCCAGGTCATCCGGTACGGCCACGCCCAGCGCAGCATGCGCACACAGCCGCGCGATGGCGGGGGCGGCCTGAATGCCATAGCCACCCAGTGCGGCCAACCAGATGAAGTTTTCGTGTTGCGGGTCCTGGCCGAGCACTGGAGAGCGATCGGCAACAAACGTACGCAGGCCCGCCCACTTATTGATGATCGCCCGGGGCCGCAGCCGCGTTACGGTTTGCAGGCGGTCCATGGTGATTGCCAGCCCCAGCTCATCCGGCAACGCATCGCAGGGTGGCGAAGGGTCTTCATCGCACGGCGAAACGATCAGCCGCCCGGCTTCGGGTTTGATGAAGATGTCTTCGTCGACCGTGCCCAGGTACGGCGTGCCATGGACGTCGCACTGCGGGTCCACGGCCAGTACGGTACGGCGCAGCGGCCGCACGCCAACCCTGGGTACTGAGCAGCGCTCTGCCAGCTCGTCGGCCCAGGCGCCGGCGGCGTTCACGACGATGGCTGCCTGCAGGCGCTGACCGTCCTGGGTAAGCAATGTCCAGTGGCCGGGCTGCCATTCGCCTCTGAGCACTTCGCACGCCCGCTTGACCACCCCGCCCCGTTTGCGCAGCCCGCCAAGGTAGGCACCGTGGATAGCATGCACATCCAGGTCGAAGGCGCTGGGCTCGTAGATACCGGCAGCCCAGGCACCTTCGGCCAGGTAAGGCACATGCTCCAGCACCTGCTTGGCATCGAGGTAGCAGGCGCTGGGCACCTGGGCCGACACGGCCTTGAACCGTGCCCTGAGTTTGTCTTCGCGGCTTGCTTGCGCCACGATCAGCGCACCCCGGGGTGCCCACAGCGGGTGCTCGGCCAGGCCTTCGGGCGGGTTTTCGAAGAAGGCCCGCGAGGCACAGGTCAAGGAGCGGATTTGCTGGTTGCCATAGCTCTCCATCGAGATCGCAGCCGAGCGGCCCGTGGTGTGATAGGCCAGTTGCTGCTCCTGCTCAAGCAGGCACACGCTGCCATGGGCGGCAGTTCGTAAGCCACCGACACCCCGGCGATGCCGCCACCCACCACAATGAAATCGTAAGACCCGCTCATGCTCGGCTGCCCTCGGTGATGGCGACGGTTTTGCTTTCCCGGGTCCAGGTCAGCGCGAAGTGGGCGACCAGGCCGAACACCAGCCCCCAGAACGCAGCCGCCAGGCCCAGGAAGCTCATGCCCGAGGCGGTGACAAGGAAGGTGATCAATGCGGCTTCGCGCTGTTTGTCGTCTGCCATGGCGCCGGTCAGGCCGGCACTGATCGCGCCGAACAACGCCAAGCCCGCAAGGGACGCGATGAGTTCTTTGGGCAGCGCTGAAAAGACCGACGCCAGGGTCGCACCGAAAATCCCCATCAGAATGTAGAAGAGGCCACAGGCGATTCCGGCGACATACCGTTTGTCGCGGTCCTCGTGGGCCTCGCGGCCCGTGCAGATCGCTGCCGTGATGGCCGCCAGGTTCAAGCCATGGGAGGCAAACGGCGCCAGCAGCACCGAGCCGATCGCGGTGACCGAGATGATCGAGCGCGCCGGGGTGGTGTAGCCCGAGGTGCGCAACACGGCCATGCCGGGTACGTACTGGCCGGTGAGCGTCACCAGCGCCAGCGGCAGGCCCAGGTTAATGATGGCGTGCCAGTTCCACTGCGGTGCGGTGAATACGGGGTGGGCCACCGCGATCACGATCGAGCCGCTATTGAGGGTGCCGAGCGAGCCCGCTACGACGCAGCCGACAACCAGCACCGAGAGGATCGCGTAACGGGGGGACAGGCGCTTGAAGACCAGGTAAGCCGCGATCATCGACAACACCAGCGCCGGCTGTAGCGTCACTGAAGTGAATAGCTCGGTGCCGAAGCGGAACAGAATGCCGGCGAGCATCGCCGCAGCGATGGCTTTGGGTAAACGGTTCATCAGTTTGTCGAACGCACCGGACAAACCCACCGCCGCAATGATCAGCGACGCCACCACGTAGGCGCCCACGGCCTGTGGCAGCGTGATGGTGGGCAGTAGCGACACCAGCAGGGCCGCCCCTGGCGTCGACCAGGCTGTGATGACTGGGATGCGCAGGCGCCAGCTGAGCAAAAGGCCGGTGACCCCGCTGCCGATGGAAATGGCCCAGATCCAGGACGACACCACATCATCCGGCAGGTGCGCTTGCCTGGCGGCCTGGAACACGATGATCAGTGGCCCGGCATAAGAAATGATCACGGCGATGAGGCCTGCGATAACGGCGGAGAGCGATAGATCCTTTCTGATTGTGTCCATGAGGCCTCGGCTTGGCGCGGCGGCATTGCGCATTGGTTAGCAGGATTGAGTCGATTGATTCGATGCACAATGAGTGTATTGCAACAAATTGAAATGATTCAATACCTGATTGCCATCATTGGCTCAATTTTCATGAATACAGACTGTGAAAACAGCCTAACGACGATGTAGCACGTTGATTTATATGGAGTTAAAACGTAGATGAAATTATTCCACCCCCAGCGGCCACTGGCTTAGATCATTGATTCGAATCAATGAATCGCTGTTGCTGGGTTTTACTGGTGGATCAATGCCGCTGTGATATCCTCGGACATTGATCATTTATTCGATGGGCAGTGTCATTCATGTGGGTTCCCCAGCTAAACGAGTCCAATCAGCCGATGTACCTGTCGATCGCCGATGCGCTGGCACGGGATATCAACAGTGGCGTCTTGAACCAGGGTGATCGGCTGCCGACGCTGCGCGAGCTGGCGACTACCCTGAACGTCACACCCGGTACCATCAGCCGAGCCTACAACGAGGCCCATCGCCGTCGCCTGGTACAGGGGGAAGTGGGGCGCGGCACCTACGTGCTCAGCCAGGGCCAGCTGGAACTGCCGGCCAGCAACAGCGCTGCCCCGCTGAACCTGGGGCAGTCGGAGCTGCTTGATCTGTCGATCATCAAGCCCTATAGCGAAACCCTCGAGTACTGGCTGCGCGGCGCCCTGGTCGGCATGGCCAAAAGCACGGATTTCGCCCGCGCCCTCGATTACGCACCTGACGGCGGCCACCCTGCCCACCGTGAGGCGGGTGCGCAGTGGTTGCGCCACGCCTTGCCCGATGCCCAGTGGCAGCAAGTCGTGATCACTGCCGGGGCGCAACACGGCCTGATGGTGGCAATGAGTGCCTTGACCCATGCCGGCGACCTGGTGCTGTGCGAAGCGTTGTGCTACCCCGGCATCATTTCGGTTGCCCACAGCCTGGAGCGCCGCCTGCGCGGCATACCCATGGATGACGAGGGCATCCTGCCCGATGCGTTACGCGAGCTGTGCCTGCGTGAAAAGCCGGCCATGCTGGTGTGCGTTGCGACCTGCCAGAACCCCACGGCTGCCATCATGTCTGCTGCTCGCCGCGCGCAGATCGCGGCCTTGGCCGAAGAGTTCGACTTCATCATCCTCGACGACGATATCTATGGCTTCCTGGCTACGGACCCGTCTATCAAGCCCCTCTCGGCGTATGCACCAGACCGGTCGGTCTACCTCACCAGCCTGTCGAAGGCGATCATGCCGGCACTGCGCGTGGGGTACCTGTACAGCCCACCCAAACTGCTGTCGCGCCTGACCTCCATGGTCCGCAGCAGTGTGTGGATGCCCTCCCCGCTCACGGCCCAACTGGCCAGTAATGCCATCACCGAAGGCCTGGACAGCAAGCTGGTACGCATCCAGCGTACCCAGGCGGCAGAGCGCCAGGCAATCGCCCGGGAAATCTTTGCAGGCTTCCAGTTCAAGACCCAGCCTTACTCGTACCACCTCTGGCTCACCCTGCCTGAGCCGTGGAGCGCGGACGAGTTCACCCTGCTCGCCCGCGCCAACGGCGTGCTGGTGCTGAGCGGCACTCAGTTCCAGGCCGAGCGTGGGGGGGATAACCGCTGCGTGAGGCTGGTGCTGATGTCGCCAACCAGTCACGACGAGTTGCGCTTTGCCTTGACCAAGTTGGCCAGCCTGATCGATTCGGACCCGCGACGGTACTACTGAAGCCAACCGCCCTGATGCCCGAGGCTGTCAGGCGACCCCACCCTGCACGCCGAACTGCGACTGACGCCACAGATCGAACACCCGGTTGCGCAACCAGCGATGCTCAGCCGAGGCCTGCAAGCGCTGATGCCAGACCACCCAATAACGCTGGGTGTGCTCCACGAAGCCCAGTGGCCGCCACGCCAACGCATGCAGGCGGCACAGTTGCCGCGCAATATGCTCGGGCACCGTCGCTACCGCCTGGCTGGCCGCGATCACCTGCACCGCAGCGGAGAAAAACGGCACCTCCAGGCCTACCCGACGCTGCAGGCCCTGCGCCCGCAAATGGCGGTCGATGAAGCTGTCCTTGTCGCCACCCCCGGAAATACGCACGTGCTTGTGCGCCAGGTAATCGTTCTGGCCGAGCACGGGGTGGGCGGCCAGCGGGTGGTTGCGCCGCATCAGGCACACGGCCCGGTCTTCGCCCAGCAGGCGCCCGTGCAGGTTGGGCGGCGACTCGTCGAACAGGGTGGTGGCCAGGTCGATTTCGCCACTGGCAAGCAAGGCGTATTGCCCGGCCTGCCAGGTGCGGTACTCCAGACACACCCCAGGGGCCTCCTGCTCCAGCGCTGCCACCAGCAGCGGCAACATGTGCTCGGCCACGTAATCCGAGGCGGCCAGGCAAAAACGCCGTTCACAGCGGGCAGGGTCAAAGACGGCGGGCTGGCGCAGGCTGTGAAGCTCTTCAAGCACCTGGCGCAGGGGTTCGACCAGGGCCTCGGCGTGCTCGCTGAGCACATAGCCACGCCCTTGGCGCACCAGCAGCGGGTCGTCGAACGCCTCTCGCAGGTGGGCCAGTTGCCGGCTCAGGGCCGACTGGCTCACGCCCAGGCGCTCGGCAGCGTGGCTCAGGTTCTTCAGTTGCAGCAGATGCTCCAGCGTGCGCAGGTGCGCCAGGCTGAGGGAGGCGAAACTAGGGTTCATGCAGGCTGCCCTCGGGGGTATCGACAGCCCCACAGGCCAGGCGCAACCTGGCGGAGGTCACGCGCGGCCGTGGCCGCCGGCGCTGCCGGCGATCGGGCCGCGAAAGCGGCCCAGGCAGGTCACTCGGTCAGGCCCACGTACACGTTCTGTACGTCATCGTTCTCGTCGATGGCTTCCAGAAATGCTTCAACCTCGGCCAGGGCTTCGGCGCTCAGGCTGGCCGCACTCACCGGGTTTTTGGGGGTGTAACCCAGCTTGGCAGAGGTCACGGTGAAGCCCTGCTCCGGCAACGCCTTCTGCACCGCATCCAGGTCCGTGGTGTCGGTGATGAACAGCGTGGAGCCTTCCTCGTCACCTGGCTCGAAGTCCTGGGCACCGGCTTCGATGGCAGCCATTTCCGGGTCGGCGTCGCCGGTGGGGGTGGCTTCGATCAGGCCAACGTGGTTGAAATCCCAGGCGACCGAGCCGCTGGCACCCAGCTGGCCCTTGCGGAACAACACACGAATCTGCGCGACAGTGCGGTTGACGTTGTCAGTCAGGCACTCGACGATCAACGGCACCTGGTGCGGCGCGAAGCCTTCGTAGCTGACCGCCGCGTACTGCACGGCATCACCGTCCAGGCCCGCACCTTTGCGAATGGCCCGTTCCAGGGTCTCGCGGGTCATCGAAGCTTTCTTGGCCTGGTCGATGGCCAGGCGCAGGCGCGGGTTCATGTCCGGGTCGGCGCCAGCCTTGGCGGCAATCTGGATTTCCTTGGACAGCTTGCCCATGACCTTGCCTTTGGCGTTGGCCGCGGCTTCTTTATGTTTGGCTTTCCACTGTGCGCCCATGTCGACTCTCTTGTTTCAGCGGCCGGTTCAGGAAGCGACCGGCACAAAAAGTGGGTGCATTTTATACGCCTCTGCCCCGTGATCGACAACACATGTCGGTATCAGGCCGCGCCTCAACGGGTCGCGACCACGAACAACCGCGGAAACGGCAACAACACCTTGCCATCGCTGGCCGCCGGGTAGGCGTGCTGCATGGCCTGCAGGTACAGCTGCAGGAACTGCGCCTGCTCCTGGGGCTGCAAGCGTGCCAGGTAGGGCCGCAGGGCTGAGCCCTTGAACCACTCCACCACCGCCTGGGCGCCGCCGACCAGCGGGTGATAGTAGGTGGTACGCCACACATCCACCCGCGTGCACAACGGGCTGAGCACATCGTAGTAGAAGCTGGCGCCGTGCCTGGGTGGCAATCGGAAATCAGCGAACGTTGCCGCCCATGGGCCCTGGCTGGCGATTTCACGCAGGGCGGCATGGGCCGGTTCCTCCAGGTTGTCGGGGGTCTGCACGGCCAGGCTGGCGCCCTCGCTGAGCTGCTGGACCAGGTGCGGATAAAGGCTGGCGTGGTCGGGTACCCACTGCAGCGACGCATTGGCCAGGATCAGGTCCTGGGGTTCGGCCGCGCACCAGCCGGTAATGTCGGCAGTGATCATGCGCACCCGCGGAATGCACAGACGCTTGCGCTCACGGGCCTTGTCGATCATGTCGGCGTCACTGTCCAGCGCCGTCACCTGGGCGTCGGGGCAACGCTGCAGCAGCACTTCTGTCGAGTTGCCAGGCCCGCACCCAAGGTCCGTGGCGTGGCGCACCGGGCGCGGGGGCACGGCGGCCAGCAGGTCGCGCACGGCGCGGGTGCGTTCGTCTTCGAACAGGGAATACTGGGTGGCGGACCAGGACATGGGAGCAATCTCCTTGAGCGATGGGTGCAGCATATGCCATCTGCCGGGTGTCTGGGGCTGGGGAAGGCCCACAATGCAAAACGGCCGGGTCCCAAGGGAGCCGGCCGCAGCGTAACGCCGTTGACGCTTAGTGCTGGCGGCTGCTGCGCAGCTGATGCACCACGCCCATTGCCACCACCACCGCAGCGGCGATACCGGTGGAGATCACCAGAATCTGGTAGTCAGGCATGAAGGCCATGGTCACCAGGGCAGCAACGATGAACGCGATCACCAGGTAGGTCAGCCAGGGGAACAGCCACATCTTCAGGCGCACTTCCTTGCCCTCGGCAATCAGCTTGCGACGCATGCGCAGCTGCGAGCAGGCAATCACCAGGTACACCAGCAAGGCGATCATGCCGGTGGTGTTCATCAGGGTGTCCAGCACGTCCTTGGGGCGCAGCGTCTCGCTGAAGTTGATCAGCGCGCAGACGATGGCCACGGCGCACGAGCCCATGATTGCGTACACCGGTACGCCGGTGCCGGCCCGGGTGATCGTGAAGAACGACGGTGCATCGCCGCGCTGGGCCAGGGAGAACAGCATGCGCGAAGCTGTGTAATGGCCGGAGATCAGGCAACTGCTTACCGAAGTCAGGACCACGAAGTTCATCAGCAGCTCGGCGTAAGGCACGCCCAGCAGCTCCAGGGTCCGGCGGTAGGCACCGTAACCGGAGACGCCCAGGTGCGGGTCGTTCCACGGCACCAGGCAGACGATCAGGAAGATCGAACCCACATAGAACAGGCATACGCGCCACACCACCGAGTTGGTGGCCTTGACGATCTGCGCGGCAGGGTCCTTGGCTTCGGAGGCGGCGATGGTGACGATCTCGGCGCCCAGGAAGGCGAACATCACGCCCAGCAAGGCCCCGATCACCGTGGTGATCCCGTTGGGCATGAAGCCTTCGGCGGTAAGGTGGGTGATGCCCCGCACTTCACCGAACTGCCAGATGTTCAACACTGCGGCGGTACACACGATCAGGAAGCAGACGATCGCGATCACCTTGATCAACGCGAACCAGAACTCGAACTCGCCGTAGTGCTTGACGTTGAAGAAGTTGACCGTGATCAGCACCAGGGTGGTGGCCAGCACGAAGACGTTGACGCTGACATCCGGGAAGAACCCATGCAGGATCTTGCCCGCCACGTAGGCCTCCCAGGCCATGAGGATGACCCAGTACCACCAGTACAGCCAACCGATGGTGAACCCGGCCCAGCGGCCGATGGCGCGGTCGGCATAGGTGGAGAACGAACCGGTGTCGGGCGACGAGGTCGCCATTTCGCCCAGCATGCGCATGATCAGCACCACCAGGATGCCGCCTGCCAGGTAGGCCAGCACCGCAGCCGGCCCGGCGCTGTGAATCACGCTGCCGGAGCCGACGAACAAGGCGCCGCCGATCACCCCGGCGATGGACATCATCGTCAGGTGGCGCGACTTGAGCGAGGCACTGAGCTTGCTCTCGTGCCCGCCTTTCGCGGTGGTTGTTGTGGATGTTGCGTCCATCAGTTGTGTACCCCGTGCTTCTTTTTATCCAAGGAAATGCGTGAAACCCCGATGGCTGGCGGCTTCACCTGTACATCAGTGCTAATGCGGGCAGGATGGTGTGACAAACACACGCAGGCCTTCCATGGCGGCCTGCTGACGCGCCCCAGGGCTGACACCTGGGGCGAACTGAACATGCTTTATGTGGCGATATCTGACACCTAATGTAAAAATGTCCGACGCAGAGAGCCATGCACAGTGGCATGAAACTCGCACTGCACTGTATAGGCCGCCGAACCAATACACCGGCAAAGCGCCTGGCTACACCCACCTGAAGGCACCCCATGCTGCAACTACATCCAGAGTCCACGACGCCGCTGGTCAACCAGATCATCGACGGGCTTCGCACCCTTATCGACAACCAGACGCTCAAGCCCGGCGCCAAGGTGCCGTCCATCCGCGCCTTTGCCGCCACCTACTCGGTGAGCACCTTCACCGTGGTCGAGGCGTACGACCGCCTGGTCGCTCAAGGCCTGCTGGTGAGCCGGGGCAATGCGGGGTTCTTCGTCAACCGGGCCGCAGGCGAACTGCTGGAGCAGCACACTGCCGAGGCTGACGCCAGCCGACCAACGTTCAACTCCGAATGGTACCTGCAGCAGATCTTCGAGATCCGCCAGCTGCCGTTCAAGCCGGGGTGCGGCTGGTTGCCCAACGACTGGATGTACGAGGACGGCCTGCGCCGGGGTTTGCGCCAGGTGGCCGGCAGCCCGCTGGAGTTGTCCGGTTACGGCGACCCCATGGGGTTGCCGGAGCTGCGTACCCTGACCGCGCAGAACCTGCAACAGGAACTGTCAATCGTCGCCAACCCTGCGCAATTGATGCTTACCCACGGCGCCAGCCAGGCCCTGGACCTGGCGGTGCGCACGCTGGTTCGGCCGGGTGACGTGGTGCTGGTGGACGACCCTGGCTACCCCAACCTGATGAGCATCCTGCGTACCCAGGGCGCCACCTTGGTGGGCGTACCGCGCACGCCTACCGGTTACGACCTCAACCACCTCGAACACCTGCTGACGCAGCACCGCCCGACGGCGTTCTTCACCCAGCCGCACCTGCACAGCCCGACCTGCTCGCGCACCCCGCTGCCGCAACTGCACCGCCTGCTGCAACTGGCCAGCCAGCATGGCTTCCGCTTGGTCGAGAACAACCTGTATGCCGACATGATCGCCGAACCCCAGCCGTGCCTGGCCAGCCTCGACCATCTGCAGCAGGTGGTGTACGTGGGCAGCTACTCGAAGAGCATCTCACCCAATGTGCGGGTGGGCTACATGCTGGCCAACCCGGGCCTGGCGCAGCAGCTGCTGCAGATGAAGATGCGCTCGGGGCTGACCACGTCCCAGGTGATGGAGCGTGTGGTGTATGCCGCGATCATCGACGGCCGCTGGCGCAAGCACCTCAAACGCCTGCGCCAGCGCCTGGCCGAAGCCCACCAGGAAGTCGGCCGGCACTTGCACCGGCTGGGCTTCGAGCTGTTCACCGAGTCGGACGAAGGCATGTACATCTGGACCCGCCACCCGGCGATTACCGACAGCGCGCTGCTGCTGGACGATGCGCTGGAAAAAGGCATCATGCTCGGGCCTGGCCAGTTGTTCATGGTCGATGCCGGGCAGACCGGGTGGATGCGCTTCAACGTGGCATTCAGCCTGGACCCGTTGATGTGGGAAATGCTGGAGCAGGTGCTGGCCAAGCATGTGCGGCGTGGGGGGGTGTGAAAGGGCGATGGCTGCAAGCGGCGCCGCTTTGCGGCGCATCCCTCGCTTTTACGAAAGGGAGGTGGCTTTGGCGAGTACGGCCTTGGCCCGTTGCAGGGCCATGCGTGCCCGTTGTTCGCCACTGATACCCTGCTCCAGCAACTGGCGGGTCGGTATTTCCAGGCTCAGCGGCACGTTCGCTGGCAGAGCACGCAGCAACCCTACGAGGTCAGCATCGCCGTCGCCCGGAAAGCGCCGTTCGTTGCGCGCCTGGCGCAGGATTTCATCCATGTCATCCGGTACCGGGCCCGCCACATCACACAACTGGGCATAGCGCAGGCGCTCGGGTGCCAGCGTGGCCAGGTCTGCCAGCGCCGAAGCCGAGCGGTTGAAATGGAAGGCATCCACCAATACACAGGCGTTGGGGCGATCAGCATTGGCCACAACGCGCATGGCCTGGCGCAGGTCACGCACCTCTGTCCAGGGCATGAACTCCAGATGCGGGTAGATGCCGTAGTCTGCGGCCAGGTCACACAAGTGCGCGAACCGTTCGGTCAGCCGCGACTCGTCAGGGTCGTTGCCCGCCACCAGCAATTCGGTACCGCCCAGTTCCGCGCCCACGTCGAGAATGGCCTTGAAGTCCGCCACGCAGGTATCCGGCTTGAGCCGCAGAATCTCCAGGTCCAGCACTTTGATGCCGGTGTCGCGCAACCGCGCCTGGGTTTGCCGGCGCAAGCTCGCGTCGGCCACCAGCGGGAAGTGCTGTTCCTGCTCTGTCGCCGGCACCAGGCGCAGGCCTACGTGGCTATACCCCGCACGTGCAGCGGCTTCCACCATGTCCGGCGGCGACAGCTCCAGTACCGTAAGCGCTGCCAGGGAAAAAATTCGATCCGTCATTTTGCTTCACCGTCAATAAAGAACACGCCCGTCAGGCGATCAATTCTGGAGCACAGGCCCGGCCGCTGGCGGCTGCCTGGCGGATAGCGTCGACCAGTGCCAGGGTACGCCCCCCATCGGCGGCATCAATCAATGGGGCCTGCTCGCCACGGGCCACGCGCACGAAATGCTGCAACTGAAGGGTCAAGGCTTCGCCAACCGGGATACCTTCCTGGCTTTGCAGCAATGGCGTATGCCACCCCGCCCCCGCCTGTGCGTAATGCCAATGCTTGAGCTGCGGAATGCTCAGTGAGCCCCGGGTGCCCGCCAGCAGGTAGCACGGTTGATCCGGCTGACGGGGGTAAACGGGGCTTTCGCCCGAGTCCAGCTCCCAACTCCAGGGCGCTGCCACAGCGTCCGAACCGGTCAGGCTGCCCAAGGCGCCGTTCTCGAACTGCAGCAGCACGGCCGCGCTGTCTTCATTGGCAAAACCGCGCACATCGTTGCGGGTGAACGCCTGCACCTGCACCACTTCACCGCACAGGTAACGCAGCAGGTCGAGGTCGTGAATGAGATTGGTCAGGAGAAAGCCCGCCCCCGGCTCGCGTCGCCATGCGGTGTCGAAGTAGCTGTCAGGCTTTTGCAGTTGCCACATGGCCGTCACATTGATCAGCCGGCCGAGCGCGCCGCCGCCAATGACTTGGTGAGCCTTGGCGATCAGCGGGTTGTGCCGACGGTGGTGCCCGACGAGAACGGGCACACCTGTGCGCCGAGAGGCCTCCACCAGGGTGCGGACTTCATCCAGGTGCACACCCACCGGCTTTTCCACCAGCACAGGCACGCCCGCCTGTACACAGTCCAGGGCCGTCAGCACGTGCTGGTTGTTGGGGTTGGCGACAATCACGGCCTGCGGCTGCACCTTGTCGAGCATCACGCGGTGGTCCGCGAACCAAGGGACTGCGCATTCAGCAGCGAACGCCTCGGCCTGTGGGCCTGGGTCTGCTACCGCGCACAGCTGCGCGCCCGGCACGTGCTGCAGGTGCTGGTAGTGCTGGCGGCCCATGATGCCTGCGCCGACCAGCGCGATACGTAGAGGTGAACTCAAAAGAAGGTCCTCGGCAGATTATTGTTGGCTTTCTGGAACAGGATTCCGGATTCAATAACCAGCACTGTAGAACTTCGTTCCTGTTTTCGACATCCCTGCCATCAGACACTGTTCGGTAATCGACCAGTAAGCGCGTCAGGCGAACAGCTCGCTGGCCGGGCTTGCTACCGACAGCTCCTGCGCCGCCGCCAGCAACAGTGGCGCTAGCTCGGCCAAGCGCCCTGGCGCAAGCCGTGCACTGGGCCCGGCAATGCTCAGCACGCCGATCACCCCCAGGTCGCTGGGGCGTCGAATCACCGCCGCCAGGGCAGACATGCCCACTGCGGACGTTTGCTCCACCCAGGCGTAGCCCCGCTCCCTGGCCTGGTGCAGGTAGCCGAGCAACTGGTCCATGGAGCGCGGCGCGTTCGGCCCAAACTGTTCGGGGTCGGCGATGCCCTGGCGCAGCACCATCTGCACGGCCTGCTCGTCCTCCAGGCAGGCCAGCCAGGCATGCCCGGAGGCGGTATAGAACAGCGGCGCGTCACGGCCCATGTCCGGGTCGTACCGCAGGCCGGAGCGCGCGCCCTGGGATTTTGCGATCCACACCTGGCGGGCACCGTCGATCACCCCAAGGCGCACCAGTTCACCAGTGTCCTGGGCCAGGCGATCAAGGATGGGCTGGACGATGTCAGCACCACTGCTGGACAGGTAGCGGAAGCCCAGCGCCACCAGCTTGGCCGACAACTGGTAGCGGCTGGTGTCACGGTTCTGGCGCACGTAGCCCAGCCGCACCAGCTCGGCAAGCATGCGGTGAGTGGCGCTTTTGGGAATACCCAGGCGCTCTGCAAGGGTTTGCAGGGCCAAACCCTGAGGCTCCCCGGTAAGGCTTTCGACAAGGCTGAATGCGCGCTCGATTTGGCTGCCGGCCATAGGAGGTGTCCTGAAAAAGGGAACAAAGGGTGGAAGATGATTCCATGTCGATAAAGTCGCGTGCGGTGGGGTCGGCTCAATTCGGCCGATTATCGCCCATAAAACGCGGGGTTCGACGCTCCGCTACTTGCGGGCAATGCCGGCCCTCATAAGAATATGGAATCAAGTTCCAATAAAAATACAGGAATCTCACGATGTCTGCCGCGCCCGTTGAAACCGAATGCGATGTACTGGTCATTGGCTCTGGTGCTGCCGGCCTGGCTGCTGCTGTTACGGCGGCCTGGCACGGGCAAAAGGTGGTGCTAGTGGAAAAGGATGACGTGTTCGGCGGGGCCACCGCCTGGTCCGGCGGCTGGGCCTGGGTACCGCGCAACCCCTTGGCGCGGCGTGCTGGCTTCGAAGAAGACATCACCCAGCCACTGACGTATCTGCGTCATGAACTGGGCGCGTTCTACGACGCGGAGCGCGTCGAGGCCTTCCTGCACGCCTGCCCGCACATGGTGGCGTTCTTCGAGCAGCACACAGCGCTGCAGTTCGTGGACGGTAATGGCATCCCCGACATGCACGGCGATACCCCAGGCGCGGCACAAGGGGGGCACCAGGTGATTGCCGCACCCTACGACGCCCGCGAAGTCGGCGCGCTGCTGCCGCGCCTGCGCAGGACGCTGCGCGAAACCTCGTTCATGGGGATGCCCATCATGGCGGGGCCAGACCTGGCCGCGTTCCTCAACATGACACGCTCGCCCAAAGCGCTGCTGCATGTGTGCAAACGCTTCGGCCGCCACCTCTATCACCTGGCACGCTACGGCCGGGCCATGCACCTGGTCAATGGGGTGGCGCTGGTTGCACGCCTGGCCAAGTCGGCGCAGGACCTGGGTGTGCGCCTGCAGGCGTCGTCGCCGGCCAGGCACCTGCTGATCGAGCAAGGCAGGGTCTGTGGCGCATCGGTCACCACACCCAATGGCGAGCAACGCATCCGCGCCCGCGCCGTGGTGCTGGCCGCGGGCGGGTTCCCCCACGACACCGCGCGCCGTCAGCAATTATTCCCCCGCGACAGCAGCGGCCACGACAACCTGGCCCTGCCCCCCATGGGCTGTTCTGGCGATGGCCTGCGCCTGGGTGAGTCGGCAGGCGGCATCGTTGCCACCGACTTGAAGTCGCCCGTGGCCTGGGCGCCGGTCTCGCAGGTACCGCACCGCGACGGCAGCATCGGCCACTTTCCGCACATCATCGAGCGAGGCAAACCGGGCATCATTGGCGTGCTCGCCAGCGGCAAGCGTTTCGTCAACGAGGCGCACGGTTACTACGACTACGTGTCTGCGATGGTGGCGGCGGTACCGGAGGATCAGGAGGTGTGCTCCTGGCTCCTGTGCGACCATCGGTTCATTCGGCGTTACGGCTTGGGCCATGCGCGCCCGGCACCGCTGCCGGTGGGCCCACATGTGCGCAGCGGCTACCTGAAGCGGGCTGCCACCCTCGAGTTGCTGGCGCAGGCATGCGGGATCGACCCTGCGGGGCTGCGCGCGACGGTGGATGCCTTCAACCTGCATGCCCGCAATGGCCAGGACCCGGCCTTCGGCCGCGGCTCGACACCGTTCAACCGCAAGCAGGGCGACCCGCAGCACAACGGCGCGAACCCCTGCGTGGCCCCTATAGAACATGGCCCGTTTTACGCCGTGAAGGTCAAACCAGGTTGCTTTGGCACCTTCGCCGGCCTGCGCACCGATGGCAATGCCAGGGTGTTGGACGCCAACGGGAAACCGGTCGAAGGGTTGTACGCAGCGGGCACGGACATGGCCAGCATCTTTGGCGGCTGGTACCCCTCAGGGGGCATCAACCTGGGGCCTGCGCTTACATTCGGCTACGTGGCAGGCCGGCACATTGCCGGCGCCACCGCGTATGAACAGCCAGCGGCGGCCAACGGTTCAGACATGCTGGGTGAAGGCGCCACCCGCTGAGGCGTCCAGCCGGTTCTGGCACCACGCGCCCGTGGTACCGCCGGCCTGCCCTGCGCTTCGCGTAAAGACCCTGCGCATGGCCGTGCAGATCGGCGAATCGGCCAGCGCCAGGTTCACCAAGCACTGCTCTACGGTCTGCAGGTGCACCTCCAGCCGTTGGCGCACCTCACGCTCACCGCACATGGCCAGCAGCGTGGACTTGCCCTGGTCCAGGCCGGTGCTCTTGCCGCTGGCCGGGTCGCGGTCGTGCAGGTCATCGTGCAGTTGAAACGCCTGGCCCAGGGCGTCGGCCAGGCGGTGCAAGCAGGCCAGCTGCGCAGTGCCGGTACCGGCCAGCCGGCCGGCCATGCCCAACAGCGCAGCGAACAACGCGCCCGTCTTGAGCTGGTTGGTCTCGGCGATTTCCGCCGCCGTGCGCGGGCGCGCACCATCGCGCAAATCCTGTAGCTGCCCTTTGACCAAACCCTCGCTGCCAATGGCAGCGGTGAGGGTTACCACCAGGTCGCTGCGCACCTCCGGTGCCACCGTCTGCAGCCCGGCGACCACGCCAAAGGCGCGCGACAGCAATGCAATCGCCGTCAGTACCGCTACATCCTCGCCGAAGGCCAGGTGTAGCGTTGGCCGGCCACGGCGCAGCGCTGCGTTGTCCATGCAAGGCAGGTCGTCCAGCACCAGGGAGGCCGCGTGCACCATCTCCACGGCGCAGCCCAGGTCAAGCGCTGCCTGCGGGCAAGCCCCCAGGCCCTTGGCCGTGAACAGCAGCAACATGGGCCGCAAGCGTTTGCCCGGTGCCAATGTGCAGTCACGCATGGCCGCCGCGACCAGGTCGCGTTCATGCCCGGCGGGTGGCAACAAGGCGGCCAGCCGGGCTTCGATGGCGGCATGCGCTGCAGCCAGCTGGTGATCGTGGCCGGCGTCGGCGGCGCTGAGCGTGGGGGCTGTGGTCGTCATCCTTGCCTCGCGATGTGGGCGGCCCATTGACCGTAGTAGAAAAGGAACGACTGATGCACGCCGTTGCCTGATGCTGTGCCAATTTTCAGCTTAGCTATACAAAGCGCGTCGCGTTGTACAAGTTGTCTGGCTCATGCACACAGACCGCACGCACCGCAGGATGATTCCCTGGCAATGGAGCCGGCATGAACAAAAGCCCGTTGAGTCAACGCAAGGACGATCATTTGGATATCGTCCTGGCTACCAGCAGCGCCAGCCACGGGGTCGACCCGGGGTGGTCGGCGCTGCGTTTCGAGCACTGCGCCCTGCCTGAAATGGCACTGGACGATGTAGACCTGGGCACCCAGCTGTTCGGCATGCCCCTGCGGGCGCCGTTGCTGATCAGCTCGATGACCGGAGGGGCGGAACGGGCCCGTTTTATCAACCATCACCTGGCCGAAGCGGCCCAGGCACTCGGCGTTGCCATGGGGGTGGGTTCCCAGCGGGTCAGCCTGCGCGCCGGCCAGGACCAAGGCCTGACTGGTGAATTGCGCCGCCTGGCACCTGATACACCGCTGCTGGCCAACCTGGGCGCCGCGCAGCTGCGTGAGCTCGATGGCCTGGACCTGGCCCGGCGCGCCGTGGACAGCTTGCAGGCCAACGCGTTGATCATCCACCTGAACCCTTTGCAGGAAGCCGTGCAGCCCGAGGGTGATCGCAACTGGCAGGGCGTACTGGCGCACATCGAGCACTTGTGCCGGCATCTACCCGCGCCCGTTGTCATCAAGGAGGTAGGGGCTGGCATCTCCCCGGCAGTGGCACGCCAGTTGAGCGATGCCGGCGTCGCGATGATCGACGTGGCAGGCGCTGGCGGCACCAGCTGGGCTGCGGTGGAAGCCGAACGCGCCCAGAATGCCGCCGATCACGCGGTGGCGATGGCGTTCAGCGGGTGGGGCATCCCAACGGCGCAGAGCCTACTGGCGGTGCACCGCGCCGTGCCCGGTATTGGCCTGATCGCCTCGGGCGGTGTGCGCGACGGGGTGGATGTGGCCAAGGCCATCCGCCTGGGCGCCGACCTGGTGGGCCAGGCCGCCGGGGTGCTCACAGCGGCCATGGCGTCAACCGAAGCGGTAGTGACGCACTTCGACGTGATCATCCGCCAACTGCGCATCGCCTGCTTCTGCACCGGCTCGCAAAATCTTGCCCAGTTGCGTCGGGCACGCCTGGTGCCGCCGCGCCTGGACCTGGTATGAGCCACTTTGCGGTCGTTGCACCGCCCTACCCCAGCCACTTTGCGGCCATGCAGGCGCTGGGCGCCGAGTTGGTTGCGCGTGGGCACCGGGTGAGTTTCTTCCATCAGCCTGAAGCGCAGCGCTGGGTCAGCGACACACGGCTGGGTTACGTCGAGGTTGGCCATGCCGACTGCCCGCCGGGTAGCCTGGACCACGCCATGGGGCTGGTGGCCAGGCCAACCGGGCCGCTGCAACTGCGCCAGCTGATACGGCACCTGGCACAGACCACCGCCATGCTGTGCAAATGGCTGCCTGCGGCGCTGCGTGAACAGCACGTGGATGCGGTGATCTGCGACCAGATGGAGCCCGCAGGTGCACTGGCCGCCGAACATTGTGGGCTGCCGTTCTTCTCGGTGGCCTGCGCATTGCCGATCAACCGGGAGCCCGGCCTGCCGCTGCCCGTCATGCCCTTCAATCATGGCCTTGACCCGCGCATCTACGAAGGCAGTGAGCGCGTGCATGACTGGCTGATGCGGCCCATGCAGCATGCGTTGGAGCAAGCGTGCCTGGCGCTGGGCCTGCCGGCACGCCAGGCGGCCCACCAGTGCCTGTCGCCCTTGGCCCAGTTGAGCCAGACACCCTGTAACCTGGACTTCCACCGGCAAGGGCTACCCGCACACTTCCATGCGGTGGGCCCGTTGCGCGGCGCACCTTCCACCGCAACCCCCGACTGGGCGTTCGACGCCGGCAAGCCACTGGTCTTCGCCAGCCTGGGCACCCTGCAAGGTCACCGCTTCGAGCTGTTCGCGCGTATCGCCCAAGCCTGCCGTCGCCTGGATGCTCAACTGCTGGTTGCCCACTGCGGCGGGTTGAGCTCGGCACAACAGGCCAGCCTGATGCACCTGGGCGCCACCCTCGTCACCGATTTCGCCCCCCAACAGTGGGCCGTGCGCCAGGCCAGCGTGGTGGTCAGCCATGGCGGCCTGAACACCGTGCTCGACACGGTGGCGGCTGGCACCCCACTGCTGGTCATCCCCATTGCCTTCGATCAGCCTGGCGTGGCTGCGCGCGTGCGCTACCACCGGCTCGGTGAGGTGCTGTCGCGCCACGCCGGGGTCGGCCCCATCAGCGATGCGCTGGGGCGGCTGCTCAGCCAGCCAGCCCCCACACACCCCGCGCTGCAGGCCGAACTCGCCACCTGCGGCGGCGTCCAGCGCGGCGCTGACATCCTTGAAAGCGCATTACGCAGCGGCAAACCTGTGCTGCAGGAGGGCAACCTGTGCGCCATGACCTGATTCTGCTGGGCGGCGGCCTGGCCAATGGCCTGATTGCCTGGCGCCTGCAGCAACTGCGACCGGAACTGCGCCTGCTGTGCCTGGAGCAAGCCGCCGAGCTGGGTGGCAACCACACCTGGTCGTTCCATGATGCCGACCTGACGCCACCGCAGCAGCGCTGGCTGGCACCGCTGGTGGTCAAGCGCTGGCCGGCCTACCACGTGCACTTCCCGGCTTTTTCGCGGTGCCTTGCCAGTGGCTACGCCAGCATCACCAGCGAGCACTTCGCCCAGGTCATCACCCCTGCCCTGGGCCCCTCACTGCGCACGGGCTGCCACGTAACCGAGGCTCGCCCCGACCAGGTCACCCTGGCCAGTGGCGAAACCCTGCACGCCAACGTGGTGCTGGACGGGCGTGGCATTCAGCCCAGCCCGCACCGGGTACTCGGCCAGCAGGCGTTTCTCGGCCAGGTGCTGCGCCTGACCGCCCCCCACGGCTTGCAGGCCCCCATCCTAATGGATGCCCGGGTGCCGCAAGGCCAAGGCTATCGCTTTGTTTATGTGCTGCCGTTCAGCAGCGACACCCTGCTGGTGGAAGACACCCACTACGTAGACCGCCAGGCACCGGCCCCCGAGCAGTTGCGCGAACATATCGGCGCCTACCTGCAACAGCGCGGCTGGCACGTTGCCGAATGCCTGCGCGAAGAACAAGGCGTGCTGCCCATCACCCTGGCCGACGATTTTCCCGCCTGGTGGGGGGCGCAGCACCGCCAGCCTGCGGTCGGCCTGCGTGCCGGGCTGTTCCACTGCACCACCGGCTACTCGTTGCCGGACGCGGTACGCCTGGCCGACTGGCTGGCCGCCCAACCACTGGACAGCGCAGCCTCGCTGGCCGAGGCGCTGGGCGGCTACCTGGAACAACGCTGGCGAGACCAGCGCTTTTACCGACTGCTCAACCGCATGCTGTTCCTGGCCGGGCGACCGGACCAGCGCTGGCGTGTGATGCAACGCTTTTACCAACTGCCCGAAGGTTTGATCGCCCGGTTCTATGCGGGCCACAACACCTGGCGCGACCGCCTGCGCATTTTGTCTGGCAAGCCGCCAGTGCCGGTCGGTGAGGCCGTCCAGGCCGCCTTGCGCCATTCTCCAGCCCATTTCAAGGACCCTTCATGAGCAACGAACGATCCGCTTTGGTTGTCGGCGCAGGCCTGGGTGGCCTGGCCCTGGCCATTCGCCTGCAGGCTGCCGGTGTACGCACCACCCTGCTGGAGGGGCGCGACAAGCCGGGCGGGCGCGCCTACGTCTATCACGACCAAGGGTTTACCTTCGACGCCGGCCCCACGGTGATCACCGACCCGAGCGCCATCGAGGCGCTGTTCACCCTGGCCGGGCGCCCCATGCAGGACTACGTGCAATTGCTGCCGGTGGCGCCGTTCTACCGCCTGTGCTGGGAAGATGGCCGCGCCTTTGACTATGGCAACGACCAGGCCGAACTGGAGCGCCAAATCGAAGCTTTCGAGCCAGCGGATGTAGAGGGTTACCGGCAGTTTCTGGCCTACTCCAAGGACGTTCTGCAGGAGGGCTACATCAAGCTCGGCGCGGTGCCCTTCCTGTCGTTTCGCGACATGCTCCACGCCGGCCCGCAACTGGCGCGCCTGCAAGCGTGGCGCAGCGTGTACAGCATGGTCGCCAAGTTCATCAAGGACGACCAACTGCGCCAGGCGCTCTCGTTCCACGCCTTGCTGGTCGGCGGCAACCCGTTCGCCACTTCATCGATCTACACGCTGATCCATGCCCTGGAGCGTACCTGGGGCGTGTGGTTCCCCAAAGGTGGCACCGGCGCCCTGGTACAGGGTATGGCCAAGCTGTTCACCGACATGGGCGGCACGCTGGAGCTCAACGCCAAAGTGGAGGCCTTCGAAACCCAGGGCAGCCGCCTGACCGGCGTGCGCACCCGTGACGGGCGCCGCTGGGAGGCCGACGCGGTGGCCTCCAATGCCGACGTGGTGCACACCTATGCCGACCTGTTGGGCGGGCACCCCCGCGGCACCCAGGAGGGCAAACGGCTCAAGGGCAAGCGCTTCAGCAATTCACTGTTCGTGGTGCACTTCGGCCTCAAACGCCCCCAGCCCCACCTGCGGCACCACACCGTGTGCTTCGGCCCGCGCTATCGCGAGCTGATCGACGATATCTTCAACGGCTCTACCCTACCTGATGACTTCTCGCTGTACCTGCATACCCCCTGCGCCACCGACCCCAGCCTGGCGCCCGAGGGCTGCTCGAGCCACTACGTGCTCGCGCCGGTGCCGCACATGGGCAATGCCCCTATCGACTGGGAAGTGGAAGGCCCACGCTTGCGGGACCGTATCCTGCAGTACCTGGAGCACCACTACATCCCCGGCCTGCGCGACGACCTGGTCACCTGCCGCATCTTCACCCCGCAGGACTTCCACCACGAGCTCAACGCCCACGTAGGGTCGGCCTTCTCGCTGGAGCCGTTGCTGACCCAAAGCGCCTGGTTCCGCCCGCATAACCGCGACAGCCAGGTGAGCAACCTGTACCTGGTAGGCGCTGGTACCCACCCAGGCGCCGGGGTACCCGGCGTGATCGCTTCGGCCAAGGCCACCGCCGCCCTGATGCTGGAGGACCTGCACCCATGACCCCGGCCAGCCATGACGCGTTGCTGGCCCACGCCGAACACAGCATCGCGGTGGGCTCCAAGAGCTTCGCGGCCGCCTCCCGCCTGTTCGACGCGCAAACCCGGCGCAGTGCTGTACTGCTGTATGCGTGGTGCCGGCACTGCGACGATGTGATCGATGGCCAGCAGGCGGGCCACGACGCGGTGGTGCTGACACCTCAGCAGGCCCGCGAACGCCTGGCCACACTGCAGTTGCAGACCGACGCCGCCTGCGCCGGCCGGCCGGTGCATGACCCGGCCTTCGCCGCCTTGCAGGAGGTGGTGCGCCGCCATGGCGTCACCCGGGACGAGGCATTCGCCTTGCTGGAGGGCTTTGCCCAGGATGTCTCGGGCTGCCGCTATCAGACGCTGGACGAGGTAATGGGCTACTGCTACCACGTGGCCGGCGTGGTCGGCCTGATGATGGCGAGGGTGATGGGGGTCCATGAACAACAGGTACTGGACAGGGCCTGCGACCTGGGCCTGGCCATGCAGCTGACCAATATCGCCCGGGATATCGTCGACGATGCCCGGGTGGGCCGCTGCTACTTGCCAGCCACCTGGCTGGCAGAGTTCCAGGTACCCGCCCAGGCACTGGCCGACCCCCGCCACCGCCGCGCCGTGGCGAGCATGGCCCAGCGCCTGGTAGCCGAAGCCGAGCCTTACTACGCCAGCGCCCAGGCCGGGCTGGCAGCACTGCCGTTGCGTTGCGCGTGGGCCGTTGCCACCGCAGGCCAAGTGTACCGGCGTATTGGCCACAAGGTGATGCGGGCAGGCACCGACGCCTGGGACGGGCGCCTGTCCACCACACGGCTGGAAAAGGTGGGCGCGTTGCTCAGTGGCCTGTGGCAGGCCCTGACCCGGCGGCTGCATCGCCACCCTCGGCGGCCTGCGCAGCTGTGGCAGCGCCCTTGCGGCGCAGTGGCCCGTCATGATGAGCACGCAGTTGCCGGCGCAGCCGTTCGATAGAGGGCGCGTACAGGAACCCGAACGAGACGCACCCCTCTTTGCCCGGTACTGCGTGATGCAACAGGTGCGCCTGGTAAAGCCGCTTCAGGTAGCCCCGGCGCGGCACCACCTTGAACGGCCAGCGCCGGTGCACCAGGCCATCATGGGCCACGAAATACAGCAGGCCATAGGCAGTCATGCCCGCGCCTACCCATTGCAGCGGGTACCACCCGGCGGTGCCTAGGGCGATCAGGATGATGGCCAGCACGGCAAACACCACCGCATACAAGTCGTTCTTTTCGAACAGGCCAGTGCGCGGCTCATGGTGCGAGCGGTGCCAGCCCCAGCCGAAGCCATGCATGATGTACTTGTGCGCCAGCCAGGCAACGGCTTCCATGGTTGCCAGGGTGCCGAAGAAGGTCAGCAGCGTAACGGTCATGCTTGCGCTCCGGGCGATGTCGGACAGCGAGGGCGTCCGGTGGTGGGTAGTGCAGCTAAGAGTACGAGGGGGCGTTCAGTGTTCCATCACAGCGCTGCCCAAACGGTGTTCATGCTGCCAATCGGCAGTCTCACACAGGATCCCGTATGCTGCCAGGGCAGTGAACGGGTTTAGCCAAGGTTGCTCATGTATTCCTCAGAACGCCTGAAAGGCATCGATGTGTTCGTTACCGTGGCCGACCTCGGCAGCTTCACGGCAGCCGCCGAGCGGCTGAACCTTACCGGCTCTGCGGTGAGCAAGAGCATTGCCAGGCTGGAGGCGCGCCTGGGCACGCGGTTGTTCAACCGCACTACTCGCCGGTTGGCGCTCAGCGAAGCCGGCGTGACGTTTTACCGCACCTGCACCTGCGTACTGGCCGACCTCGAAGAGGTGGAGCACGCATTGCTGGTAACAGGCGACCAGCCCCACGGCAAGGTACGCATCGAGCTGCCGGCGTCCTACGGGCGCCTGCATGTGTTGCCGCTGATCCTCGACTTCATTCGTCTGCACCCTTTGCTGCAGCCGCATGTGTCGTTCTCGGACCGTTTCGTCGACCCGGTCTACGAAGGCATCGACATCGTGGTACGCATCGGCGGCCCCGACACCTGGCCAGCCGCGCTGGGGCACCAGTATTTCGGTGCGCAGCGCCTGGTGTTCTGCGCAGCGCCCGCCTACCTGGCCGAGCACGGCGTACCCCGGCACGAGCGGGACCTGGAACACCATCACTGCGTCGGCTATGGGCATACCGACGGCCAGGTCAGCCCCTGGTTGTTCAAGGGCCGCCAACCGGGCGAGATGGAGCAACGCACGCTGCAACCGCGTATCGCGGTGGGCGATGGCGAGGGTGAGGTCGCGGCGGTGCTGGCCGGCCATGGGATCGGTCAGTTGCCCACCTGGCTGACCCAACGGCACCTGGACCGGGGTGACCTGGTGGAAGTGCTGCCAGGGCTGGCGACCGACGGCCTGCCGATGAACCTGGTATGGCTGAAAAGCCGCGAAGCCCTGCCCAAGGTACGGGCGTTGCTTGACTACCTGCTGGCGCGGCTGGCGCCACACGGCACACGGCCAGGGCCGTCAGCCTGAGGTGCAAGGCCCCGCACCAGGGGCACCAGCAACAGCGCCAACAACGCCACCGCTGCGGCCACATAGCCCAGGTTTTCGATGCCAAGGGCAGGAATGGCCAGGCCACCCAGCACGGCCCCCAAGCCGATACCGGCATTGGCTGCGGAAACGTTGGTGGTACCTGCCAGCGCTTGAGCGTGGTTTACCGACGCCATCACCCGGACCTGGCTGATGGGGTACAGCGCGGTGTTGGCCACGCCCCACACCGCCAGCGCCAGGCAAAACAGCACGCCCATATGCGCCAGCGGCACCAGTGCTGCCATGCCCATGGCCAGCAACACCAGAAAACCGGCAGTTGCCATAAGCGCCGAACGCTCCACCGCGCGGCCCCCGACCCAGTTGCCGAGCAACCCGACTGCCCCGAAGCCCATCAGCCACCAGCCGGTGTGGGCTGCCGGCACGCCGGCGACGCGCTGCAGCAGGTCGGCCAGGTAGGTGTATCCGGTGAACATGGCGGTAAACACCGCCACTGACAGCAGCACGTTGGCGAGGAAGAAGCGCTCGGTGAAGATCCGCGCCTGACGGGCAAAATCCACCTTCGCCGTACGGGGCACCTGCGGCATCCACACCCACATGGCCAGGGCCATCAGCAGCGACAAGCTGGCCAGCATCCAGAACGCGCCGCGCCAGCCCATGGCCTCAGCCGCCAGGGTGCCCAGCGGAATACCCAGCAGCATGGCTGCCGAAATGCCCAGGTATACCTTCAATACCGCACGCCCGGCGTTGCCCGGCCCGGCCAACTGGCCAGCCGTCTCGCTGGCAGTGCCCCAGAACACCGGCAGCGCCAAGGCCGGAATCACCCGCGCAATGGCCAGTACCCAAAAGCTGCCCGAGACGGCGGCCAGCGCATTGGAGGCGGCAAACAGCACGAGAATGCCGATAAACAGCCGCCTGCGGTCCAGGTGGGCCAGCAGCGCGGTCAGCAAGGGCCCCGCCAGCATGACCGTGAACGCGAACAGGGTGACCAATTGCCCAGCCACCGAAATCGACACCCCCAGGTCACGACTGAGCGCGGGCAACAGGCCGACGATCAGAAACTCGGTGGTCACGATAAGAAAGGCGGAAAAGGCCAGGATGGCGATGCTGATCCCGGCGTTTCGATCAGCGGGGGGAACGGCAAGATCAGGTTGTGCAACAGGCATCGGTTAATACTCACAACGGTAAAACATCAGTCTATTCATTCTCTGGCTTCTTATTGCCGGCCATATTTCACAAATTGCCTGAATACAGATCATCAATTAAGCGCCGATGTATACAACTTTTCAGATTCCTGATTACATAACCCCTCGCCTACGACGTCTGTCATCGCTGACGCGTATTGCGACAGGCTCAAGCCATGTCACTCGTACAACCCAAAAAAACACTGCTGGTCAAAAATGCTGAACTGCTGGTGACCATGGACGGCCAACGCCGCGAAATACGCGGCGGCGGCCTGTTCATTGAAGACAACCTGATCACCCAGGTTGGCCCCAGCGACATCCTGCCCCAACACGCGGATGTGGTGCTGGACATGGCCGGCAAGGTGGTTATCCCAGGGCTGGTCAACACCCACCACCACATGTACCAGAGCCTCACCCGGGTAGTGCCTGCCGCCCAGGATGGGGAGCTGTTCAACTGGCTCACCCAGCTGTACCCGATCTGGGCACGGCTGACCCCGGAAATGATCGCGGTATCGACCCAGACCGCCATGGCCGAACTGATCCTGTCCGGTTGCACCACCTCCAGCGACCACCTGTACATCTACCCCAACGGCTGCAAGCTCGACGACAGCATTCACGCGGCCGCCGACATCGGCATGCGCTTCCATGCCGCGCGCGGCAGCATGAGCGTGGGCCGCAGCCAGGGCGGCCTGCCACCAGACTCGGTGGTGGAGAAGGAACCCGACATCCTCAAGGAGTCGCAACGGCTGATCGAGGACTACCACGACGCCAGCCACGGCGCCATGCGCCGCATTGTGGTGGCGCCCTGCTCGCCGTTCTCGGTCAGCCGCGACCTGATGCGCGAAGCGGCCGTGCTGGCCCGGCACTACGGTGTGTCGATGCACACGCACCTGGCGGAGAACGTCAACGACATCGCCTACAGCCGGGAAAAATTCGGCATGACCCCTGCCGAATACGCCGAAGACCTTGGCTGGGTGGGGCACGATGTCTGGCACGCCCACTGCGTGCAACTGGACCAGCACGGCATCGAATTGTTCGCCCGCACCGGTACCGGTGTTGCCCATTGCCCCTGCTCGAACATGCGCCTGGCTTCGGGTATTGCCCCGGTGCGCCGCATGCGAGATCACGGGGTGCCGGTGGGCCTCGGGGTGGACGGCTCGGCGTCCAACGATGGCGCCAGCATGATTGGCGAGGTACGCCAGGCCTTGCTGCTGCAGCGGGTAGGATTCGGCCCGGATGCCATGACCGCGCGCGAGGCGCTGGAGATCGCCACACTGGGCGGGGCGAAGGTGCTTAACCGTGATGACATCGGCGCACTGGCCCCTGGCATGGTGGCCGACTTCGTCGCTTTCGACCTTGGGAACGTGGCCTATGCCGGGGCCCACCACGACCCGCTGGCGGCGTTAGTGTTCTGCACCCCAACCCAGGTGCACACCAGCGTGATCAATGGCCGCGTCGTGGTGCAGGGCGGCCACCTGGTTACCGTGGACCTGCCACGGGTACTGGAGCGCCACAACCAGCTGGCGCGCCAGTTGGTCAGCGGCGACTGACCGCCCAGCCGGGCCCGCGCGGGGTGTGCGCAGGCCCGGCCGTTTTCACAGCGCCATCACCATCTCGTGCCAGGCCATGCCCCCATGCTCGGAGGGTGACGGCTGCACATAGCGGTAGCCCATCTTCTCGTACAACGGCACATGCTGGGCCTTGCACATCAAGTGGATGGTCTGTTTGCCTGCGGCCTTCATCTGGGCGACAAAGGCCTGCATCAGTTGCCTGGCGTAGCCCTTGCCCTGCTGGGCGGGGTCGACCACCACCGACATGATCACCACGTTCGGTGCGGCTGGGTCGTGCCCCACCAGCTCCTTGAAGGCCTCGTCCGACATGACCACCTGGTGGGCACAACCGCTGTTGATGAAGCCAACGATATCACCATCGCTCTCCAACAGCAGGAAGCCTTGGGGGTATTGGGTGATGCGGGTGGCGATCTTTTCCAGCGTGGCGGCTTCGTCCCCTTCGTAGGCGCCGGTTTCGATGGCATGGCAGCGGTAGGCATCCTCTGCGACCGGGGAGCGGAATTGAAGCATGGGCATGGCGGTTATCCTTGGGTGAGGCGTAGGGCTGGTCTATGGTAACCGCCCGTCAAGCTTGCCGCGATGCCGTAATGGCAAGCATCATGGGCACCTTACTTGATGCTGCGGATTTGCCGATGACCGTTGTACCCTTGCCACCTGCTGAAGCAAGCCGCTGCAAACGCCTCAAAGCGTCCACCCACCGGGAGCACGACAGCGTCGATCAGCTGGTGGTGGCCGCACGGCCATTCGAAAGCCGCGAACGCTATGCCCGCTTCTTGCAGGTGCAGTACCAGTTCCACGGCAGCCTTGTGGGGCTTTATCAGGATGAACAGCTGAACCGGCAACTGCCGGGCCTTCATGGGTTATCGCGTTTTGCCGCAGTGCAGCAGGACATGCAGGACCTGCTGCTACTACAACCGCCCGTGCCCACGCGGGTGCGGGCAAGCCCGGCCCAGGCGCTGGGTTGGCTGTACTGCTGCGAGGGTTCGAACCTGGGGGCGGCCTTTCTGTTCAAGTGGGCCCAGCACCTGGGCCTGGACGGCACTTGCGGCGCCCGCCATCTGGCCGCCCACCCACAAGGGCGCGCCTTGCACTGGCAGGCGTTCGTCGCCGGCGTCGATGAACTGAGCCTGACGCAGCAGCAGGAAATCGAGGCGATAGACGGCGCCATTGCCGCATTCGACGCCTACCGAAGCCACCTTCAAAACGTGTTCGACGCCAAGCATTAGCGCAGCGCCCTTAAAACTTGGCCAGCTCTTCCCGGCAAAACTCGACGAACAACTGGGCAGGCTTGGTCAGGTGCACCCGCTTCAACCAGGCGGCAGCCAGACCCGACAGGGCGACCGGCTCGGTAATGTCGAGCATCGCCAGGCGCTGGCCATCGTAGGTGTAGGGCGAATGAGGGCGGGTGACCAGCAGCGAGAAACCAAAACCCTGCCCCACCATGCCGCGCACCATCTCGATGGAGGGTGAGCTGAAGACGATGTTGGGGGTAAGGCCCATTTCATTGAACAGGCTGACGAAATAGGTGCGGCTCGGAGCAACATCCAGCAGGATCATCGGCTCCGGGCACAGGTCACGCAGCGACACCTGCGCCTGCCCGGCAAAGCGATGGTTCTCCGGCAGCAGCACATAGGGCTTCTGCGGCGGCATCAGCGGCTCGGCCTCGATGGTGCCATCCAGGTCATGGTCGTACAGAAACGCCAGGTCGAAGGTGCCCGCCGTCAGGCCTTGAATCAAATCTTGCTGTTCGCCGTCGCGCAAGCGGATGTCCACGCCGGGGTAGCGTTGCCTGAACCCTGCGATCAGGCGCGGCAGGTACAGGGGCGCGACCGTTTCGAAACAGCCGATGTCGATCTGCCCGGCGACGGTGTCATTGTCGGCCAGGGCATTCTGCTCGAACTCATGGGCCATTTGCAGCAGCGACTTGGCCTTGGCGTAGAAGCGCTTGCCGCTGGGGGTCAACGATACGCCCTGGGCGTGATGGCGGATGAACAACTGCACGCCGAAGCTTTCTTCCAGGCCCTTGATCGCCGTGGAAATGGACGGCTGTGCGATGTAGAGCTGCCGTGAGGCCTCGGCCACGCTCCCGGCCTCAACGGTGGTAACGAAGTACTTGAGTTGTCGCAAGGTGTAGGCGGCCACAGGTTCCTCTCTGACGCGTCAGGGCGCTCGGGAATGATGACCACACTTTACCCCCCCGCAGGGTCACGGGTGGCGCAGTACTGGCAAGCATTTGGCTATGACCAGAGCAGGTTTTTTATGGTCACCCGCTGCGCCCAAGGCTGGTCAAACCCGCGGGACCGTCTTTACTGGTAGTAACAGCCCCAGCCCAGGTGCATGCCTATGAAGATCATGGTCACCAGCATCCTCGTTGACGACCAGGCCAAAGCCCTGGCCTTCTACCATTACGTACTGGGCTTCGAACCCAAGCACGATACCCCGATGGGACGGCACCGCTGGCTCACCCTCACCTCCCCGAACGACCCCAATGGCGTGGAGCTGCTGCTCGAACCCGATGCACACCCGGCTGCCAAGGTGTACAAAGCGGCGCTGAAGCATGACGGCATACCCGCCGCGTCGTTTGGCGTGCGCGACCTGCAGGCCGAATACACCCGGCTGTGTGCGGCAGGCGTGCAATTTACCCAGCCACCTTCAGAAGCCGACGCTGCCCTCACGGCGGTGTTCGATGACACTTGCGGCAACCTGATACAAATCATCCAGAAACATTAGCCGACAGGCTGCCCGGCCGGGACGCGCAGGGTGGCACGCAACCCCTGCGGCGCCCGGTTGCGTAGCTGCACGCTGCCTCCCAGGCGGGTCATGATGGTGCTGACGATCGACAAGCCCAAGCCCGCCCCGTTGGGCGAGCCCTTGCTGTAGAACCGCTCGAACACCCGGCTCTGCTCCGTTTCCGGAATACCTGCCCCTTCGTCTTCCACGCTCACCAGCAAGGCCAGCCCCTCACGCTGCAGCGTCACCAGCACGCGGCCGCCAGGCGGGGAATGATCAACCGCGTTGGTCACCAGGTTCTGCAGCGCGATGCCCAGGGCGCCTACATCGGTGCGCAGCCGATAGTCGCCCTCGGCAATTTCCAGCGCCGGCTCCAGGCCCCGCTGCAGAATCCAGGGCGTGAACTCGGCCAGCACCTCGGCCACCACCACGGCGAGGTCCACCAGCGGCCAGTCGCGCTGGCCGGGGCGCGGCTGCAGGCGAGCCAAGGTCAGCAGTTGGTTGACGACCCGGGCCAGGCGGTCGACACCCCCCATCAGAAAATGCAGGGCCTTGCGCCGCTCGGCGTCATCGCCGGCGTCCAGGGCGTTCTGCGCATGCAGGCGCAAGATGGCCAGGGGGGTGCGCATTTCGTGGGCGGCGTCGGCGATGAAGCGGTGCTCGCGGCGCAACAGGTCGTCGATCTGCCCGAGCAAGCGGTTGATGGCCGCCTGCATGGGTTCCAGCTCTTTGGGTAGCGGTACCAGTTGCAGCGGTTCCAGTGAGTCGGCATGCCGCCCCCGGATGACCGTGGCCATGTTCTGCAAAGGCTCCAGCCCCCAGCCAATGGCTGCCCACACCAGCAATGCCAGGGCCAGGCTGCCGAGGATGAAGGGCATCAGGGTGTGCCGCACGATGCGGTCGATCAGGTCGTAGCGCACGTCGTTGCGCTCGCCCACCCAGATCACCCAGCGCTTTTCCGGCACCGGCAGCACGAAGCTGCGCCAGCGATCCCCACCCGCGACAACATCCGCGAACCCCGGCGTGCGCGGCGGCTGGTTGAGGTGCGGCGCGCTGGGGGTGTGCACCAGGACGGTACCGTCGTCACCCCATACCTGAAAGGCCAACTTGCTCTCGTAGGGGTGCCCTACGCGGTGCCGGCCCGCCTGGCTAAGGGCCGCGTCGAAGGCCCGGTACAGCTCGGCGCGGTTCTGGTCATGCACCGGCAGGCTCATGATGCCCTGCAGCAGCCGGGCGTTCTGCGCCAGATGGGCGTCGTACACTTCAGTGATTTCGTGACGGCTGTCGTGGTAGTTGTACAGCCCCAGCAAGCCGCTGCCGATCACCAGCAACAGCATCACCCGCCACAGCGTGCGCTGGCGCAGCGAGTTCATGCCTTGCCCTCCACCAGGTAACCGATGCCGCGCACCGTGCGGATCAACCCGTTGAACAGCTTCTTGCGCAATTGGTAAATGTTGACCTCCAGCGTGTTGCTCTCGGGCTCTTCGTCCCAGCCATACAGCAGCTGGGTCAGGCGCTCACGGGTGAAGACCTTGCCGGGCTGGGCCAGCAACTCGTGCAGCAGGCGGTATTCCTTGGGGGTCAGCACCACCGTCTGGCCCTGGTACTGCACCTGCTGGCTGACCGGGTCCAGGCACACCCCGGCATGCTCGATGAGCACCCGCGCCCGGCCGCTGCTGCGGCGCAGCAAGGCGCGCAGGCGGGCTTTGAGTTCGTTGAGGTCGAACGGTTTGACCAGGTAGTCGTCAGCCCCGGCATCCAGCCCGGTGATGCGGTCATCGGTGGCGTCGCGCGCCGTCAGCACCAGCACCGGGAGGCTGCGCCCCGCCGCCCGCAGGCGCCGCAGCAGTTCGATGCCATCCAGCCGCGGCAGCCCCAGGTCGAGGATGGCCAGGTCGAATTCTTCATGGCACAGGGCATGCAACGCGCTGACCCCATCCTGCAGCCAGTCCAGGGTGTAGCCTTCGCGACGCAGGCCATCGCAGATACCCTCCCCCAGGGCGGCATCGTCTTCAATCAGCAGCAGGCGCATGTTCAACCTTCAATGTCCGTATCGCCTTGAGTAAAGCAGCCAGCAACGCGCCTGGCGCCAAGGTGAAAAAGGCTTCACTTGCCCGGCCAGCCACTGTGGCGCCGGATCAACGGCAACTGCTTGCGCAAGGCGCGGTCCACCAGCGCCGGCAGCATGCCATTGAGGCGCACGAACAGCCGCTCCGGCCAGCCCAGGTACAGCTCGCTGCGCTCGGCCTGCACCGCGGCCAGCACCGCCCGGGCCACATCCTGCGGGTCGTCTACGCCCACCTTCAGCGCCTGGTTCAAGGCCTGCGCAGCGCCACCGTTCATGGCGGTGCGGGTGGTGCGTGGCGCAGCATACAATACCTTCACGGTGGTATCGGCCAGCTCGCGGCGCAACGCCTCGGAAAACCCCCGCAGGGCAAACTTGCTGGCGCAATAGGTGGCGTACCCGGGGTAGCCGATCGAGCCATAGATGGACCCTACATTGACCACCAGCGCGCTGGGCTGCTCCCGCAACTGGGGCAGGCACAGCCGGGTAAGCTGCACCGCCGCCTTGATGTTGAGGTCGAACAGTTCGTCCAGGGCGGCTTCGTCCATCTGCTCGAGCAGCGCAAACCGGTTGACGCCAGCCGCGTTGATCAGCAGGTTGCAGGCGCCCATCGCCTGCGCCGCCGCCAGCACCTGGCCGCGGCCCTCTGCGCTGCGCAGGTCAGCCTGCAGCCAGCGCAATTGCTGGGGGTACCGGGCTTGAAGCTCGGCCAGCCTGCCCGGCTGCCGGCTTACCGCCAGTACCTTGGCCCCGGCAACGCACAGCTGGTCGGCCAGTTCCAGGCCGATACCACCGCTGGCGCCGGTCAATACCGCCACGCAATCAGGCAAATGCATGCCGGGCCTCCGGCTGCGCAGCACGTGGCAGCTGTTCGAGCATCGCCGTGTACAGGCGGTAGACCACGTTGGCGGCGTCGATCACCGCCTGCTGGTCATCGGGCTGGTCCAGGCGGTTCATCAGGCTGCGGTAGGTGGCCATGTGGTCCTGGTCCAGGGCACCGTGCGAACTGAGGTAGCTGAACGCCTGATCGGGCAGGCCCAGGCTGCTCTGCAGGCTACCGGCCGCCTGGGTGGCCAGGGCGATGCTGGTGCCCTCCAGCACGTTGACCATGCCGAACAGCCCGACCGGGTTGCCGCGGGCGATGGTGTCGTAGAGGTACGCCACCATCAGTTCGATGGGCAGCGCAGGGCGGCTGGCCGCCACCTGCTGCGGGTCCCCCCCACAGGCGCGGATGTCGTCGAGAATCCAGCGCTCATGGCCGTATTCTTCCTCGATGTACTCGCACACGGCCCCGCGCAGCCATTCCAGGCGGGACGGCAGGCGGGCACCACAGGCCATCATCAGTGGCACCGTGTGCCGGACATGGTGGTAGGCCTGGGCAAGGAAGGCCACATAGGCCTCCAGGCTGGCCGTGCCGGCCAGTGCGTCACGGATCACCGGAACGCTGAACAATGCCGCGCGCTCGGCTGCTGTGTGCTGTTGCAGGGTGTCGAAGAAAGGCATGGTCAACCTCGTGGCTCATTGAACATCGGATAACAGCGCCTGGTAGCGCTGCAGGATCTGCTCGCGGCGGGGCCTGCCGTTGGCGGTCAGGGTCTGCTGCGCCGTGGACAGCGGCTCGGGCAGGCGCTGCCAGGCGTGCACCTGGGCGTAATCAGGCAGGCCCTGGTTGGCCTGGTGTACCGCTTGCTCGAGGGCGGCAGCGTCGGCCAGGGGGTCCAGCGGCCAAAGCAATGCCAGGTTGCGGGCAAGGCCATCGCCGTGGACGAAGGCCTGGGCGATGACGCCGCCCTGGGTCAGCTCTGCCTCGACCCATTCGGGGTTGACGTTGCGCCCGTAGGCAGTGCTGTACTGGTGCTTCTTGCGCCCGGCCAGGTGCAGGAAGCCGTCGCTGTCGAGCCGGCCCAGGTCCCCTGTGGCGAACCAGGGTGTTCGCAAAGGCGCTTCGCCGAGGTAACCGAGCATCATCGACCCTGCCACCATCACTTCCCCATCTTCAGCGATGCGCACCTGCACATGGGGCAACGGCCGCCCTACGCTGCCCGGGCGCCGGTCGCCGGGGCGGTTCAGGCAGACCACCGAGGCGCATTCGGACAAGCCGTAGCCCTCGAACACCGGCAACCCGACGGCCTCGGCGCGGGCCAGCAAGCTGGGTGCAACCCGCCCGCCGCCCACCGCCACGAAACGCAACGGCCCTACCTGCATCAGCCCACGCTCGACAGCGGTTACCAGGCCCAGCAGCAGTTGCGGCACCAGGATCAGGCTGTGGGCACCACTCAAGGCGACCGCACCCAGCAACCTGCGCAGGTCGACCTGGCTGGCACCGCGCAACCCCAGTTGCGCCGAGGGGTACAGCATGAGCTGCGCCCCGGCCAGCAGGCCGGCATACAGGCCGATGTTCTCCAGCAGCACCGCCATGGGCAGCACGGCCAGGTAGATGCCAGGTGCCGCAGAGCGGCTGGCAGCTTCCAGTTCCCGTGCCACGCGCAGCAACGCCGGGGCACCCAGGCATACGCCCTTGGGCGCGCCGGTGCTGCCCGAGGTGAAGGTCAGCTTGGCGGTACCCGGCGGCACGCTCGCGCACGCCGGGGGCAGGCGGTGCCAGAACCGCTCACCGGCGCTGAAGCCGGCGGCAAGCAGGTCATCGGCAAAGCCCTCGTCAATCAACGCCAGCACCGCCCCGCTCTGGGCCAGGCAGTGGCACCGCTGGGCACTGCTGAAAAACGTGGGCAGCACCACCACAGGGCGCCCCGCGAACAGCGCGGCCAGGTCCCAGAACAAGGCTTCGGGGCCGTTGTCCAGGCCAAGCACCAAGGTGCCGGAAGGCTGCGCTGCCAGCCAGGCCTGGCGCTGCTCCACTGCGGCCAGCAGCTCAGCGTAGGTGAAGCGCCCGCCTAGGCCTACAACCGCCGGTTGCGTGGCCCGATCCCGTGCGTGGGCCTGCAACACCTGCTTGAACAGTTGGCACTCACGCGGCATGACCAGCCTCCTGCAAGCCCACTGGCAAGTGCAGGCGCTCGAACACGCCAGCCTCAGCCAAGGCCGTGTAGCCGGCTTGAATATTGCCAACGAACACCTGCGGGCAGTGCGCGTAGTAGCTGCCCCAGTAGCGCGCTTCGTCTGCCAGGCACCCCGGGTCAGCCAAGGCCAGCGCGGTGGGCATCAGCCCCAGCCGGTGAAAGCTGTTCACCAGGGTGGCGGCACCGGTGAAGGCCACCCATTGCAGCCCGCGGCTCGCCAGCAGCCAGGTCACCACGGCAATCATCACCCGGGCACTGCCGGCGCTGGTCGAGGCCAGGTTACCCACCTCGACCAGTTGCGCTCGGTTCACTGGCGCAGCGCTTAGCCGTGCTACTGCGGCCTCCAGGGGCTCTTGCAGGTAGCCTTCGATGAAGGTCTTGCCGGTGCCAGCCAGGCGCATGCCCGCCGCCGCGACCAGGTGGCCCTGGCTGTCGTGCAGGCCGAGCAGCTCGGGCAGGTAATGGCGGACATCGGCCTGATGCACACAGGCGAAGCGGTCGTGGATAAACTGCTCCAGCGCAACACGGCCACTGTCGCCCGGGCGCTCCAGGTGCAGATGGGCAAGGCGCCCGGGCTGGCTGCCCAGGGCCACTGCAAGCAGGCGGGTGCAATCTGGCTGGGTCATGGCGATCCCCTTCAGGTCAAGTTCGGGGGAGTATCGACGGGCAATCTGAAGGCAATCTGAAGTGCTACATTTGCCTCAGCCGTTTCCGCGCACTTACAAGGAAAACAGATGCGCCACGAATTCAGTGAAGTGCTCAACGACCTGGTGGACTACTTTCTGCTCGGGGATATCCAGCTGCTGGAGCGCTTCAAGCAGGAGCATGCACTGCCAGATGACCTGGCCTACGCGTTCACCCACAACGACTCCGGCGACCAGGCGGTGCGCGAGGGCGTGGTGTTGCCACTTGCAGGGGTAGACAACCTGCCCTACCACATTCTGTTCACCCTCGAGGGCGAGACACCGGCCTTGCGCATGCCGGGCAGCCGCCTGAAGCATCAACGCGATGGCTATGTGGTACGGGTCGAACACGGCGCGCTGATGCTGTACACCTGGGGTATCCTGCAGCACTTCACCGCCAAGACACTCGGCGACCTGATGGCGCGCTACCAGGCCCCAGGCCGCCCCATGATCGAAGTGGCAAACGGCTGGTACGGTGTAGAGGTACTGGCCGGGGCACTGGTCCGCGACGGGTTGTACGAGCCGGCCTTCGAGTTCGTCCTCACCCGGCGCTGGAGCCGCGGCGAAGCCACGACCGTGGATACCCGCTACAGCTTCAGCCTGCGGGGCTACTTCGACTGACTCCACCTACTCGTTGACCAGGCGCTGCAGTACCCCGCCTTCATGACGCGCCAGAATGCGCAGCAACTGGTCCACCAGCGCGCGGTCCGGCGCATCCAGGTGGAAGTGGTGCCCGCCCGGGTGCCAGGACACTTTGGCCTGGCTGGGCAATGCGGCTTCGCGCCGGCCGAAGGCTTCACCGCTGAAGGCGCCCTGGCGGCCGAACAACAGGTACAACGGGCAGCGGATCTGGGCGAGCAGGTCGCACGCCTCGCGCTCGGTCAGCGGCATGGGCTCGGGGAGCACCAGCCGAGGATCGTGCCGCCAGCAGTAACCCTCGTTCAGTTGCAGCAAGTCGCGCAGGGCCAGCAGCCGGGCGGAGGCTTCGGACAGGCCGGTGTCCAGGCGCTCGCGGCGCTGGGCCAGGGCGGTGTCCAGGTCGTCGAAACGCTGCACGTCACGCTCGCTGAAACCCTGCAGCTGGCTGCGCTGCACCATGCGCTTGAGGCGGTAGGCCCGGGCCAGATGCTGAACCCGGTCATGCTCGGCCACCGTGAACGGTGCGCCCATGCCGTCGAGAAAGGTCATGCTGACAATGGCGCTGGTCATGGCGGCCAGCAGCGAGGCCACGCCGGTGCCCATGCCATGGGCCAGTACGTGAAACTGCCCCAGGCCCAGGCTTTCAGCCACGGCCAACATGTCTTCGGCGTGTTCCCACAGGTAATAGCCGCTGTCGTGTCGACGGTGGTCGGAGCGCCCGTGCCCGACCAGGTCGGGGGCGACCACGAAGCAGCCATCAAGCATGGGCGCCAGGCGCTCGAACGAGGCCGCGTTGTCGAGCCAGCCGTGCAATGCCAGCACGGGGATGCCGTCTTCCGGCCCCCAGCACCGCACTGCGATTTCGATGCCGTGGAGGTCCAGGGGGTGATCCTTGGGTGTGGATGATGATCGCATGGGTACGCTTCCTGACATGATGCCTGGTACGACCGCTCCAGGCCGAATACGCCACCGTGGCATTCGACTCCTGTCGCCAGCGGCAACCCTTGCGCCGGGCCGCTCTGGGCGCCGACACTCAACCTTGGCCCAAGAAACGCCCGGCCACTGGCCCCTCACCGACGGTGACTTAACCGTCACCGACCCTACTGCCCGCGGCAGTCCTCGAAAAACACCTGCCCGGCATCGACCTGGCTGGACGCCCGGGCCGCCACCACACCGTCCCCATTGGCCGGCTCCACGTGCCAGTAGCAGTGCTGCACCGCCCGGGTCACGGCCACATAGGCCAGGCGCTGCACCTCGTCCTTTTGCGCCGTGTCGAACGGCTGGCCATCGCCGGCCTTGCCCAGCCCCGCCAGGCGGTACACCTGGTTCTTGTAAGGTGAACGGGTGAGGTATTGGCAATCACCCAGCATGAACACCGCGTCGGCCTGCAGGCCCTTGGCACTGTGGTAGGTGAGCTGGCGCAACCGACGCTGCTCGGGGGGCAGCGCCGACTCGGCCTGCATCACGCTGTGCAGGTGCTCGCTCATCAGGGCGCGATCGGCCCCCTTGCGGTACAGCATCAGCACCGATTCGCCACGCTGGTAGTGTTCGATCAGGGTCTGGCCCAGTGCTGCCTCGTCGCGGTCGAACACCTTGACCGGGGTGCCGGGCAACGCCGCCGCCGGGCCACTGGCACGGGCCTTCTTGCCGGTAATGGTCGGGGTACCCTTGACCAGGTGCTCGGCCGCATCGATCACCTGCTGCTGGCAACGGTAGTTGTCAACCAGCAGCACGCGCGTATTGGCGGGCGTGGGGAAGGCCTTGGTGAACTCCATGAAGTACTTGGGCGAGCTGCCGCGCCAGCCATAGATCGACTGCCAGTCATCGCCCACGCACATCAGCGATGAGTGTTGAGCTTGCCGGCCTACGTGCATGGCTGAGCCGCGCCGGCGGATCTCGGCAAGGCACGCACGCAGCCAGCTGACGATCTGCGGCGAAACGTCCTGGAATTCGTCGATCATCAGGTGCGCCAGCGGGCGCAGCAGCGGGTCGGGCAGCAACCGCAGGTTTTCCGCGTTGTTCTCGCCGAACAGGGCGAACATGTGGTTGTAGGTCATGACCGGGGGCGACTGGTCCAGCAGATGCCCTTCCAGCGCGCGCCAATACAGGGCCAGCGCCTCGAAGAACAATGCATCGCTGTCGCCTGACGCAAATTGCATGGCGCGCACGGCGGTGGGCACATCCAGGCCGAGGTTTTCGATGAAGTTGGCCGCCGCCACGAATGCATCCAGCAGTGGCGCCGGGGCCAGCTCGCCCTTCACCTTGTATTCAAAGCCTGGGCCCGCTACGGCATCACCGGCCAGCGAGGCGGCCAGGCGCCGGGCCATGGCGTAGTTGTCCAGCCAGATCAGGGGCTGGTCGCAGAAGGCCTGCAACAAGGTACGCTTGACCGCCCATTCGCCGCGCACCGCCAGCTTGGCACCCGGGCGCTGGTATTGCGCGCTCTCGGACGGGTCGAAACCCAGCACCAGCAGCGGCCCGCCCTGCCCCAGGCGACCGTGCACATGAAAGCGGCTGCCGCGTATCGACACCGTCTCCCGGCACGGTTCGATGCCCTTTATGGGCCAGGCGCCTGCTGCAAACCACAGGTCTTCGATTACATCGCACAGCTCTTCATCGCGCTGGGCCGCCAACTGGGTGACCTGGGCACGCTTTTGCACATCCGGGTTGTCGGGGTCCAGCGGCTTGAGCTGCAGCGCTTCGTTGCGCAACTGGCCGACCAGCTCGGCAAAACGCGGGCTATGGCCCAGCAACGTGCTGTAGCACTGGTTCAACTGCTGGCGCTGGGCATCGTTAAGGCGCAGGTCGAACGGGTTGCTGTCGGCCCCCGCCTCCTGGCCGGCCGGCAGGTCGTTGCCCAGGGTCTCGAACGCCTGCACCCTGTCGAAGCCCGGCAGGCTGCGCACCAGCGGCAGGATACGTGAATGGAAGGTGCGCACCAGGTCGCGGGCCTGGGCTGGCAGCAGGTTGATCTGCCACAAGGCAAACACCTGCAACAGGCGCTTGATGAAATCCTTGCGCGACTCGCGGGTGAAGGTGACCACGGTCATCGCGTCCAGCTCATAACCCAGGTAATGGCGCAGCAACAGGATGCGCAGCACCAGGGAGGTACTCTTGCCCGCGCCCGCCCCGGCCACCACGCACGTGGAGGGCGTGTCGCTGAAAATCAGCTTCCACTGTGCGGCACTGGGTTGTGAGTGGGCCGGCAAGCGCTGGGCGACATCGGCCTTGAAGCGTTTCTTCAGCTCTGCGGTCAAGGGCAGGCGCCAATCGTCGAACAGGTTGTCGTCCTGGCCGGGGACCGCCGGCAGGTCGGACCGGCAATCACGGATGACCAGCACTTGCCGCCCGGCCTCGTAGCCTTCAGCGCGGCCATACTCCACCGAATGGCGGTGTTGCGCCTGCAGGCCGGTGAGCCAGCGGCCCAGCAAGCGGGCCACCAGGCGCCGGAACCAGGGCAACTGGGCGGGTGGGATCAGTTCGGCGAGGGCCTGGGGTTGCTCGTTGGCCACGGTCACTCCGTTGTCTGGCAAAAACAGCTGCCAATGTTCGCCGCTGCACGCAAAAACTACCAGCAATTGCTTGCGGATCAGTGCATTAGGCGATGAAGCGCATAAATCCTTCCCTATAAAAATATCGAGTACATAGATTGTATAAAGCCAATATTTACACTTATTTTCGATACGTGAATGACGCATGATGGTGCCATTCCAACCTCACCGAGGAACCTGATCATGCTGCAACTGCGACCTTTCGAAAGCCTGGGCCATGCCAACCACGGCTGGCTTGACGCCCATCACCACTTCTCGTTCGCCGAGTACCACGACCCTGCACGGATGCACTGGGGCAACCTGCGGGTCTGGAACGACGACCTGATCGCGGCAGGCAGTGGCTTCCCGCCACACCCGCACCGGGACATGGAAATCATCACCTATGTGCGAGAAGGGGCCATCAGCCATCAGGACAGCCTGGGCAACAAGGGCCGAACCGAAGCGGGTGACGTGCAGGTGATGAGTGCCGGCACTGGCATCGTGCACAGCGAGTACAACCGCGAAGCGGTGGACACGCGCATCTTCCAGATCTGGATCATCCCCGAGCGCACCGGTGATGCCCCGGCCTGGGGCACCCGGCCATTCCCCAAAGGCGAGCGCGGTGAGGGCTTCGTCACCCTGGCCAGTGGCCGCGAGGGCGACGAAGGCAGCTTACAGATTCGCACCGACGCGCGGTTGGTAGCCGCCACCCTGCGCGCCGGCGAAACCGCCGAGTACCATTTCGACACGGCCCGCCGCGGTTACCTGGTGCCGGCCAAAGGGCGGGTCGAAGTCAATGGTGTGCAGGCCAAGGCGCGTGACGGTGTGGCGATCGAGCAAGAGGCGGTGCTGCGGGTAACCGCCCTGGAAGACAGCGAGATCGTGCTGGTAGACGTGGCCTGACCCCGGCCACCCTACCCTCGCCGGCTGGCTCAGCCCTGGCGTTCACCCGCAAGGTCAGCCAGCACTTCAGCCGAGGTGGTGACCTGGCCAAAGTGGTGTTGCCACAAGGCGATCCCCATCTTCGCACTGCGGTCCAGGGCAGAGCCCACCGTCATGTCGGTAACCAGCGTCGGCATCAGCCCTGCGTCGAACAGGGCAAAGCCTGCCGCCAGCACGCAGGTGTCGGTTTGCAGGCCACACACCAGCACACGCTCCACGCCCAGCTGACGGATGTAGGCAATGGCCTCTGCGCTCTGCCCGTAACCATGCTTGACGAACACCTGGTCGGCCTCGATCAGGCTGTCGTCCTGGGCTGCGGGGTGCCAGCCGAGCTGCCGTTCGAAGGGCGTTACCTGCTCGTCATGCAACTCCACCGAGGCAATGGTCGGGATGTTCGCCGACAGCACGCGCAGGCCATCCACCAGCCATTCCGGCGGGCTGAACGTGGACTGGACATCGACGACGAGTAAAACCTGACGCATTGGCATATTCCGGGGTAGAAGAACGGGCGGCGAGTATACCTGCTTGCGTGGGTATGGCAGGTGCGCGCAGTAACGCTGCCAGCGGCGCCAATGAACAAATCTTCATCTTGCAGCCAGCCCTGTGCTGGCGGGCGTGGCACGCCAGGCCGGGCGGGCGGCGGGGCCTGGCGCCTTGAGCGTGGCTCTTGCCTTGCGTAGCATCACTGCCCCCCATGCCCCGGCAGGCCACGCGCCTTCGCCCAGTACCCCAGCAGACCGAGCCGATGCCGCAACCGATCCCCCTCAAGGACCACGACAAGGAGAAAAACCTGGTCAACCGTCGGCTGTTGGCCTGCGCTGCCCTGGTGTTCAGCCTGGTGGCCGTGCTGGTGGGGCGCCTCTACGTGCTGCAGGTACTGCAGCATGCCCAGCAGAGCGCGGTGTCGGAAAACAACCGGGTGCATGTGCTGCCCATCGCCCCCGAGCGGGGGCTTATCTACGACCGCAACGGCGTGGTGCTGGCCGACAACAAGCCCAGCTTCGACCTGACCATGACCCGTGAACGTACCGGCGGCGCCACCGCCCAGGTGCTCGATACCCTGACGCAGGTGCTGGGCCTTGGCGAAGAAGACCGCAAGCAGTTCGACAAGGACCTGCGGCGCGGTCGCAAGCCGTTTGAGCCGGTCACGCTGATGGTTGGGCTGGATGAGCAGCAGATTGCCCTGGTGGCGGTCAACCAGTTCCGCCTGCCGGGCCTGGACGTGGAACCACAGTTCATCCGCGAATACCCCCTGGGCGCGCACTTCGCCCACTCGGTCGGCTATGTGGGGCGCATCAACGAAAAAGAAGCCAAGGCCCTCGACAGCACCGAATACCGCGGCACCCAGTCGATCGGCAAGACCGGTATCGAGCACTTCTACGAAAGCCAGCTGCACGGCCATGTGGGCTACGAAGAGGTGGAAACCAATGCCCAGGGCCGCGTGATGCGCGTACTCAACCACAAGGACCCGACCCCGGGGCAGGACATTGTGCTGACGCTGGACGCCCACTTGCAGCAGGCTGCGGAAAAGGCCCTGGGTGATCGCCGTGGCTCGGTGGTGGTACTGGACCCGGCCAATGGCGATGTACTGGCGATGGTCAGCAACCCCAGCTTTGACCCCAACCTGTTCGTCAAGGGCATCAGCTTCAAGCAGTATGCCGAGCTGCGCGATTCCATCGACCGCCCCCTGTTCAACCGGGTACTGCGCGGGCTGTATGCCCCAGGTTCCACGGTCAAGCCCGAGGTGGCCATCGCGGGCCTGGACAGTGGCGTGATCACACCGGGTAGCCGGGTATTCGACCCTGGCTACTACGAACTGCCCAACTACGACCACAAGTACCGTAACTGGAACCGCACCGGTGACGGTTGGGTAGACCTGTACACCGCGATCATGCGGTCCAACGACACCTACTTCTACGACCTGGCACACAAGCTGGGCATCGACCGCCTGCACGACTACATGGCCGAATTCGGCCTGGGCCAGAAGGTCTCGCTGGACATGTTCGAAGAATCGTCCGGCCTGATGCCCTCGGCGCAGTGGAAGCGGGCCACCCGGCGCCAGGCCTGGTTCCCGGGCGAAACGCTGATTCTCGGGATTGGCCAGGGCTACATGCAGGTGACGCCGTTGCAACTGGCGCAGGCCACCAGCCTGCTGGCCAGCAAGGGGGTGTGGCACCGCCCGCACCTGGCCATGACGGTGGGCGGCGACACACCGGTAGACCCTAACCCCATGCCCGATATCGTGCTGCGCGACCGGCGCGCCTGGGACCAGGTCAGCCAGGGCATGCAGATGGTGATGCACGACCCGCGCGGCATTGCCCGGGCGGCGGCGGCAGGTGCCCAGTACCGCATCGCCGGCAAGAGCGGCACGGCGCAGGTGGTCGCCATCAAGCAGGGTGAGCGCTATAACCGCAACAAGACCCTTGAGCGTCACCGCGACAACGCCCTGTTCGTCGGCTTTGCGCCCGCCGAGCACCCCAGCGTGGTGGTGGCGGTGATGATCGAAAACGGCGAAGCAGGCGGCCGCGTGGCAGGGCCGGTGGTGCGGGAAGTGATGGACGCCTACCTGCTGGATGACCAGGGGCACCTCAAGCCGCAGTACGCCAGCGGCAACACCACCAAGGCGTCACCGCACGGGTAGCGGCTGCCTGGTTTCAGGCGGCCGCGCGGGGCATCAGGTCGTAGGGGTGCTTCCAGCCCGGCAGTGCTTGCAGCCGCGCCTTCCAGGCCTCGATATGGGTGAATGCCGCCAGGTCGATGCCGGTGTCTTCGGGCATGAACACATAGCCTGCCAGTGACAGGTCAGCAATGGTCGGCCGAGCGCCGACCATGAACGGCGTCTTCGCCAGGTGCGCGTCGACGATGCGGTAGGCAGCGGTGGCGCGCTCGCGCAGAAAACCGGTCACGTCCGTCTCACCGGTGTTCTTCAGGCAGAATAGAAAGCGCAGCGCTGCGTAATAGCTGGTGAACTTGTGGTTGTCGAACAGCATCCAGCGCCAGATCTCGCGCTTCTCATCATCATCCTTCGGGCCGAACTGGCCAGTGCGCTGGCTGAGGTAGTCAAGAATCAGCGCCGACTGGGTGAGCGATTTACCGTAATGCTCCAGCACCGGTACCTCACCCTGCTCGTTCACTTCATCACGCCAGACCTGCTCGCGGGTCTGGCCGTTGAAGAAATCGACGAAAACCGGCTGCCAGTCTTGCCCGGTGAGTTCGAGCATGAGGGCAGCCTTGTAGGCATTACCAGACTCGGCGAAGCAGTGCAGCGTGTATTCGGCCATGGGCGCGATCCTAGCGTGAGGTGATTGGGGCAAGGGCGAGCAGACCATGGGCCAACCGGTCTGGTCAATGGCCCGGTGCAAACGGTCATGAAGCTGTGCTTAGATGCTGTCTTCACTGCGCAAGGACGGCTCACCATGCCTTACCCCCCACTCCCCCGTACCCTGAGCACGGCCCGTACCCTGTTGGTACGCCCTGCCCCGGCATTCGCTCAACAGGTGCATCAGGCACTGCTCCACAGCTACACCCTGCATCAGCCTTTTCTGGAGTGGGCCAAGCCTGACTGGACCCTGGACGAAGTGCGCGACAACCTGCAGACCAGCGCCGAAACATTCCACGAGCCCACCAAGGAAAAGCGCTACTTCGTGCTGGCGCCCGACAGTGGCGCGGTTATCGGCTGCATTGGCCTGACCCCTGGCGACGGCGCCTATGAGGTGGGCTATTGGGTGAACCAGGCCTGCGCGGGCCAGGGGCTGATGCGTGAGGCTCTCACTTGCCTGCTGGATGCGGTCGCGGCACCGGTCTGGCTCACCACCGCCGCTGACAATGCCGCCAGCCAGCGCCTGGCTGAACGGGCAGGTTTTGCGCTGACCGGCCACCAGCACTGTGACCAGCAACCCGCCACGCCAAGGCCGCTGTATCGCCGGGGCGCGCCGTCAGCCGTGGCCTGACGCCTCAAGCCGCAGCCGCGGGTGGCCCGACGCGGCAATGGAACTACCCTTGGTGGGTTGGCCTCATAAACTGTGAGTGGTCATCTTCCCTGGGCGTCACCCTATTGGAGAACACGACATGCGCCACCTTATGCTCGTCCCTGCCCTGCTACTTCTAGTACCTGCCGGTGCGGCACTGGCCCGTGTCGACGGGCGTGACATCGCCACCTCGGCCGGTGTATCGGCCTCGCTGTATTCAACCTTCAAAGACGACAAACGGATCATCCCCGCCCGTGACGAGTTGTCTGCATTCGTTGCCAGCGGTGGCGCGATCCGGGGCGCCTATGTTGAGGCGGCCCTGCAACAGGCGCGCAAGGACCACCCTGGCCTGCAGGCCAGCGATGACGAACTTGCCCAGGCCATTTTGTCCCAGGACGACCTGGTCGCCCAGCAATGAGGGCCTGCGTGCCGGCCAAGTGACAAGGTCGTGATGTCTGGCCGGCATCGCTATGCTTGGGGCGTTTCCTGCCCCCCATAACAATAAGAACCGAGTCATTCATGACGATGCTCTACGACGAACGCATCGACGGCGTGTTACCTGCCATAGACCGGGAAGGCCTGCGCCAGGCCCTTACCCAAGCGATGCCCGATCTGCAGGTGCTGCACCGTGAAGAAGACCTGACACCCTACGAATGCGACGGCCTGTCGGCCTACCGCACGCTGCCTTTGCTGGTGGTGCTGCCGGAGCGAACCGATCAGGTGCAGACCGTGCTGAGCCTGTGTCACCAGCGCAATGTGCCGGTCGTGGCGCGCGGTGCCGGGACGGGGTTGTCCGGGGGCGCCCTGCCCCTGGCCAAAGGCGTGCTTCTGGTCATGGCGCGCCTCAACCGCATTCTCGAAGTTAACCCGGAGGGCCGCTTTGCCCGGGTGCAGCCGGGTGTCCGCAACCTGGCCATCTCTCAGGCCGCCGCGCCCCATGGCCTGTATTACGCCCCCGATCCGTCCTCGCAAATTGCCTGCTCCATTGGCGGCAACGTTGCGGAGAACGCCGGGGGTGTGCATTGCCTCAAATACGGGCTCACCGTACACAACGTGCTCAAGGTCGAGATACTGACCATCGAGGGCGAACACCTGACCCTGGGCAGCGAAGCCCTGGACAGCCCAGGTTTCGACTTGCTGGCGCTGTTCACCGGCTCCGAAGGTATGCTGGGGGTGGTCACCGAGGTCACCGTGAGGCTGCTGCCCAAACCGCAGGTGGCGCGGGTGCTGCTGGCCAGCTTCGAGTGCGTCGAAGACGCGGGGCGCGCTGTGGCGCACATCATTGCCGCAGGGATCATTCCAGGTGGGCTGGAGATGATGGACAACCTGGCCATTCGGGCTGCGGAGGACTTCATTCACGCCGGCTACCCGGTAGATGCAGCAGCCATGCTGCTGTGCGAACTCGATGGCGTGGAAGCCGATGTGCAGGACGACTGCGAGCGGGTGGCGGCAGTGCTGGCACAGGCCGGCGCACGGGAGGTGCGCCTGGCCCGTGACGAGGCTGAGCGGGTACGCTTCTGGGCGGGGCGCAAGAATGCGTTTCCGGCTGTGGGGCGGCTGTCGCCAGACTACTACTGCATGGACGGCACCATCCCGCGCCGGCAACTGGCCCACGTGCTCAAGCGCATTGAAGAAATGGCCTGCGAGCACGGGTTGCGGGTGGCCAATGTGTTCCATGCCGGGGACGGCAACATGCACCCGCTGATTCTGTTCGATGCCAACCTGCCCGGCGAGCTGGAACTGGCTGAAACCCTCGGCGGCAGAATTCTGGAGCTTTGCGTGGCGGTGGGGGGCAGCATCACCGGCGAGCACGGGGTCGGCCGGGAAAAGATCAACCAGATGTGCGCGCAATTCAACAGCGACGAGCTACGCCTGTTTCATGCAGTGAAGGCGGCCTTCGACCCCCGCGGCCTGCTGAACCCTGGCAAGAACATCCCTACCCTGCACCGTTGTGCTGAATTCGGCGCATTGCACGTGCACCACGGGCAATTGCCGTTTCCGCAACTGGAGCGGTTCTGATGAGCCTTGACCGGGACATGAGCGAGGCCCTGCTGGAGCAGGTGTGCCGGGCATTGGAATCAGAGACGCCATTGGCCATTCAAGGCAGCGGCAGCAAGGCGATGCTGGGTAACCCGGTGATTGGCCAGGTGCTGGATACCCGTTGCCACCGTGGCATCGTCAGCTACGACCCCACCGAGCTGGTGATCACCGCCCGCGCCGGTACGCCGCTGCAGGAAATCGAAGCAGTTTTGCACCAGGCCGGGCAGATGCTGCCCTGCGAGCCACCGCATCTGGGACCTGGGGCCACCGTGGGTGGCATGGTGGCTGCCGGGCTGTCTGGGCCCAGGCGCCCTTGGGCAGGTTCGGTGCGTGACTATGTGCTGGGCACGCGGGTGATCACCGGCCACGGCACGTTGCTGCGCTTTGGCGGCGAGGTGATGAAGAATGTCGCGGGCTACGATGTGTCACGGCTGCTGGCCGGCAGTTTCGGCTGCCTGGGCGTGTTGACCGAAGTGTCGTTGAAAGTGCTCCCCCGGCCGCGCCAGTGTCTCAGCCTGTGCCTGCCGATGAGCCGCCAACAGGCCCTGGCCGAACTGCTGCGCTGGGGCCAGCAGCCGTTGCCGATCAGCGCCGCCTGCCATGACGGTGATGCCCTGTGGTTGCGCCTGGAAGGCGGTGAAGGGTCGGTGCAGTCGGCACGCATGCGCCTGGGCGGCGAAGTGGTAGACGGCGGTTTCTGGGCCGAGCTGCGCGAGCAGCGCCTGGCCTTTTTCGCAGGTGCCGAGCCGCTCTGGCGCCTGTCATTGCCGATTGCCACAGGTGATCTGCCCTTGCCCGGCAGGCAGCTGCTCGACTGGGGTGGCGCGCAGCGCTGGCTGAAGTGCGCCGCAGACGCCCACAGCATCCACCCCATTGCCGAGCAGGCCGGTGGCCATGCGACTTGTCATGGCACCGGCGTGCACCACAGCCCGCCTTTGCCAGAAGCGCTGATGCGCTACCACCGTGCACTCAAGCACCAGATGGACCCCAAGCGGGTGTTCAACCCCGGCCGTCTCTACCCGGACCTGTGAGGCCAGACCATGCAGACCACGCTCAGCAAACACGCCCGTGCCCTGGACCGCGCCGACGAAGCCGACAGCATTCTACGGTCCTGCGTGCACTGCGGCTTCTGCACCGCCACCTGCCCGACCTACCAGTTGCTGGGGGATGAGCTGGACAGCCCGCGCGGGCGGATCTACCTGATCAAGCAGATGCTCGAAGGCCAGGTGGTCACCGCCAGTACCCAGTTGCACCTGGACCGTTGCGTGTCCTGCCGCAGCTGTGAAACCACCTGCCCATCGGGGGTGAAGTACCATGACCTGCTGGACATTGGCCGGGGGTTCGCCGCGCGGCAGATCCCTCGCCCACTGGGTCAGCGCCTGCTACGCCAGGGTCTGCGTGCCGTGCTGCCACGCCCGGCGCTGTTCAAGGCAGTGTTGCGCAGCGGCCAGGTGTTGCGCCCGTTGCTGCCGCTCGCCGTGAGGAACAAGCTGCCGGCGCACCAGCCGGCGCCTGGTCCACGCCCCACCGCGCGGCACACGCGGCAGGTGCTGCTGCCCGAAGGCTGCGTGCAACCCGCCCTGTCGCCGGCGACCAACGCGGCTGCCGCTCGCCTGCTGGACCGCCTGGGTATCAGCGTTGCAACCACGCCACAGGCGGGTTGCTGCGGCGCGGTCGACTATCACCTGGACGCCCAGCAGCGGGGCCTGCAGCGTGCACGGAGCAACATCGATGCCTGGTGGCCGGCAATCGCCGCCGGTGCCGAGGCCATCGTCATCACCGCCAGCGGCTGCGGCGCTTTTGTACGTGAGTACGGGCACCTGCTGGCAGGCGACCCGGCCTACGCCGATAAAGCGGCCACGGTCAGTGGCCTGTGCCGCGACCTGGTGGAGGTGGTGGCCAACGAACCGGTCGAACAACTGCAGGTAAACACCGGGCAGCGCCTGGCCTTTCACTGCCCGTGCACCCTGCAGCATGCATTGAAGCTGGGCGGCGCGGTGGAAGCCCTGTTGCTGCGGCTGGGCTTCAGCCTGACCAGCGTGCCGGACGGCCACCTGTGCTGTGGCTCGGCCGGTACCTACTCGCTCACACAGCCGGCGCTGGCACTGCAACTGCGCGACAACAAGCTGGATGCCCTGGAAAGCGGCAACCCGCAGCTGATCGCCACCGCCAACATCGGCTGCCAGGTGCACCTGGGCGGTGCCCGGCGCACGCCCGTGCGGCATTGGGTGGAAATCGTCGAGGCGGCACTTGATCTGACAGGCACTGAAGCACCGTTGGCCTAGGCCGTGGCGCGTTCACGACCGTCAGATTAGGAAGCTTCCTAGTGCAGTATCAGAAACGTCTTACTTGTTAGCCTTCCGTGGAGAAAACATGATCGGCTTGGATTGAGCACCCGAGGAAGCCGCCCATGCCCCCCTACCCACCGACCATCGCCCAGTTGCGCAGCAGCCTTTGCGAATTGCTGGCCCACGACCTCAGCAACCCGGAGGATGACCCGCATTTGTCCGGGGTGCTGTTTTTCTGTGCCACCGACGAACGTACGCGGCAGCTTATCGAACGGATCGAACTGCTCGCCAGCGAGGCATTCTTCGATGCCAGCGGGCGGGCGATCACCCAGCACATGAAAGCCGTGGCGCTGGAGGGCGTGTCGATCAAACGCAACCGCCACGCACCTGCGGACGAGACCATGATCCGCATCCTGCTGCCCGACAAGCACTACATCACGGTCAGTACTGCCCGGCTGTGAACGGCCAGCGCAACAGCGGCGGCAAATCCGCTATCCTGAGCGGCCCTCCGCACCGGATCGCACCATGGAACTGCACATCCGCCTCGAAGGCCGCAAAGGCCTGGCCGACCAGCTTTACCGGCAGCTGCGCGCCAGCATCGACAGTGGCCATTTGGCGGCGGGCAGCCAGTTGCCGCCCAGCCGCTTGCTGGCAGTCCAGCTGGGCGTGTCCCGCAAGACCGTGGCCGAAGCCTACTCACGCCTCACCTACGACAACCTGCTCAGCGGTGTGGTGGGCCGTGGCACCTTCATCACCCCACGCCAGCCAAACCGCGCGGCCGAGGCCAGCCCCATCGCCCTGGCCGGCAGTGCCTCGCTGCAGCGCTGGCAACAACGCGCCACGGTGCTGGGCCAGCGCCCGCAGCAACCTGTGCGCTATGATTTCGTCGGCGGTGCCTCAAGCAAGGCCCAGTTCCCGTTCGACCAGTGGCGCAGTTGCCTGAACGACGCTGCGCGGCGCTGCCAGCGCCATGCACAGCGGCAGTTCCCCGCCCAGGGCCTGCAAGAGCTGCGAGAGGTCATCGCCCACCACATCGCCTATGCCCGCGGCGTGCACTGCTCGGCCGACGATGTGCTGGTGTGCAACGGCGCCCAGCAGGCGCTGGACCTGATCGCCCGGGTGCTGGTGGAACCGGGTTGCCAGGTGGCCATGGAAGACCCAGGTTACCCACCGGCGCGGCAGCTGTTTCTGGCCTTGGGCGCACGTGTGCAGTCGGTGTCGGTGGATGAGCAAGGCTTGTGCGTGGAGCAGATCGCCGAAGGCACCCAGCTGATCTACGTCACCCCTTCGCACCAGTTCCCACTGGGCGTACCGATGAGCGAGGCGCGCCGGCATGCGCTGCTGGCACGTGCGGCCACGCTGGGCGCGCTGATCATCGAAGACGACTACGACTGCGAGTTCCGCTACCACGGCCCTGCCGCCCATGCGCTGCAGCGCCTGGACCAGCACGGGGTGGTGGCCTACGTGGGCACGTTCTCGAAAACCTTGTTGCCTGAACTGCGCCTGGGTTATGCCGTGCTGCCAGCGGCGGTACTGCACGCCGCCTGCGTGGCCAAGCAGCTGAGCGACTGGCACAGCCCCACACTTTTGCAATGGGCATTGGCGCGCTTTGTGGGGCAAGGGCACCTGAACAAGCACATCCGCCGTTGCCATGAGGTGTACAGCGCCCGGCGTGAGCGCATTCTGGCACGGCTGGAGGGCGACCTTGCGCCTTGGTTGGGCGCAATACCCGCCCACGCGGGTTTGCACCTAAGCGCACTGGCGCGCCCTGGGGTCGATGTGGAACGGCTGACCAGGCTGGCGAACACTGCGGGTGTGGGGTTGTACTCGCTGGCGCCGTTCTTCAGTGAAATGCCGGTAAGGGCCGGGTTGATGATGGGTTTTGGGGCTATCGACCTGCTGGACATCGACCCGGCGCTGGATCGGGTGCGGGATGTGCTGCAGGGTATGGGGTGATGGGCCGCTTCACGGCCCGTCACGCCATTTTGACTCAACAGAAACCTGTGGGTGCAACTGT
>NZ_BCAV01000008.1:0-172253 GCF_001320125.1 Pseudomonas sp. NBRC 111119 | reverse complement strand
CACACACCGCGGTGCTTGCTTCGCGGGTAAACCCGCTCCCACAGGATGGCTTTTTGCTACAGAGCGGTGGTGAATTGGCCTCCGGGTTATTGTCGGGATTGGCTATCGTGGGCCGTGTAGAGGGGCGTTAGTGTAGGCCCCTTCCACAGCCTCAGGAGGCCTACCGTGCACAACCGAATCGAATGGGCCAGGCACGCGCCCGAAGCCCGTAAAGCCATGCTTGGCCTGGAGCAGGCCCTGGCCAGTAGTGGCCTGGAAAGCGACCTGCTGGAACTGGTCCGCCTGCGCGCCTCGCAGATCAATGGCTGCGCCTACTGCGTCAACCTGCATGCCAACGACGCGCGCCAGGCGGGCGAAACCGAGGCGCGCCTGCAAACCTTGTGCGTGTGGCAGGAAACCGCCTACTTCACGCCGCGTGAGCGGGCCGCCCTGGCCTGGGTGGAAAGCCTGACGCGGCTCCCGGAGCGCGGTGCACCGCAGGCCGAATACGAAGCCCTGCACGACCATTTCGAGCCTGGCGAAGTGGTCAACCTGACTTTGGCCATTGCCACCATCAATGCCTGGAACAGGTTTGGCGTAGGCTTTGCAATGGTACCCGCCTGACCGCCCACCCAGTGCTTCAGTGCTGGGCCAGCAGCGCCCGGTAGCTGCCCGGGCTCTGCCCAGTCCACTTCTTGAAAGCGCGGTGGAACGCGCTGGGCTCCTGGAAGCCGGCCTGTTCGGCAATCTCGGCGATGCTCAGCACGCCCTCGCGCAAATGCTCAAAGGCCCTGGCGCGGCGCACTTCGTCCTTGATCTGCTGGTACGAACGGCCCTCACGCTCCAACTGACGGCGGAACGTGCTGGCGCTGATGCCTTGCTCTTGCGCCAGCACCGCCAGGGTCGGCCACTGCCCATGGCGCCGGGCACGCAGATGGCGGTAAACCTTGGCGACCAAGCCATCATGGTTGCGAAAGCGGATCACCAGGCCCTGAGGTGCGCTGCGCAAAAAGGTTTTAAGGGCAGCCACGTTCTGCACCACGGGCAACTGCAGGTACCCACTGTCGAACTCCACTTCGGTGCGCCCGCTGCCCAGCCGCAGGTCCGGCCCCCACAACAGCAGGTCGTCCTCCTGAGCCGGGCGCCCGACGGCCAGTTCGGTGCGATCAATGGCAATGCGCCGCCCGGCCAGCCAGCAAAGCATGCCAATCATCAGTACCAGGTAGGTTTCTTCGGCATAAACACGGGTCAGAGGGTCCGGGATGCTCGATTGCACGCTCAGCAGGGCCCTGCCACCGCGCACGCTCAGGCTGCCGCGCAGGTCACGCAGGAATAGGCCGAACCCTGCCAGGCACTGGCGCAGGGCTTTTTCCAGGTTTGGCTCCAGGATCACTCCCCGGCAGATCAGGGCAAAGCTGCCCAACGGCATGCCATGGCTGTCCAGGCAGAAGAACTCGTCGTCCAGGTGCTGGATCAGGGCGAGCCACAGCCTGGCAACTGCCTTGGCCGGCACACGCCCCTGCGGCTGCTGCAGCACGTGCGGGTCGATGCCCGCCGCCCGCAGGTATGAGTCGCGCACGGTGGGGTCGTTGCGCAGTGCGTGCAGCATGGGGCTGAGGAAGTACACGGCGACCGAATCGCTATCGCGCATGGTGATGTTCGCTGTCTATGCTGAGTGGCAAAAAACGCCAAGGGTTCTGAACAGTTCCGGCATAGGCTGCAGCGGTGCCTTTGCCTAGACTCGGACCCACTCCCGGGTCACCGGCCATTCTCGCAGAGGCTGGGCCGGTCCCGCCATGCTTTAGCGTCTGGAGCGCCCATGAGCAGCAAAGAAATCTACGTGGTCAGTGCCGTCCGTTCCGCCATCGGTGGCTTTGGCGGCGCACTGAAAGACTTGCCGTTGGCCGACCTCGCCAGCACGGTTACCCGTGCCGCCATCGAGCGTTCAGGTGTGGCAGCCGAACACATTGGCCATCTGGTGATGGGTACGGTCATCCCCACCGAACCGCGCGATGCCTACCTGGCGCGGGTGGCGGCCATCAACGCCGGCTTGCCGAAGGAAACCCCGGCGTTCAACGTCAACCGCTTGTGTGGTTCGGGCCTGCAGGCCATTGTTTCGGCATCCCAGTGCCTGCTGTTGGGCGATGCCGAGGTGGCCGTGGCCGCTGGCGCCGAGTCCATGAGCCGCGGCCCCTACCTGTTGCCACAGGCCCGTTGGGGCGCGCGCATGGGGGACCTGAAAGGCATCGACTACACCGTCGGGGTACTGCAGGACCCGTTCCAGCACTTCCACATGGGTATTACCGCCGAGAACGTCGCCACCCAGTGCGGCATCACCCGGCAGATGCAAGATGAACTCGCCCTGGTCAGCCAGCAGCGCGCAGCCCGGGCCATCGCCGAGGGCCGTTTTGCAGGCCAGATCGTGCCGCTGGAGCTGAAAACGCGTAAAGGCACGGTGCAGTTCAGCGTTGACGAGCACGTACGCGGGGATGTCACAGCTGAACAACTGGCGGGCATGAAACCCGTGTTCAAGCCAGACGGTTCGGTCACTGCGGGCAACGCCAGCGGCATCAACGACGGCGCTGCCGGCCTGGTGCTGGCCAGCGGCGATGCGGTCAAGCGCCTGGGCCTCAAGCCGTTGGCGCGTGTGGTGGGCTATGCCCACGCGGGTGTCGAGCCGGCGCTGATGGGGCTGGGGCCGATCCCGGCCACCCGCAACGTGCTGGCGCGCACGGGGCTCAAGGTGCAAGACCTGGATGTGATCGAATCCAACGAGGCCTTTGCTGCCCAGGCCTGCGCCGTAGCCCGTGAGCTGGGCCTGGACCCGGACAAGGTCAACCCCAATGGCTCGGGCATTTCCCTGGGCCACCCCGTGGGCGCGACCGGGGCAATCATCGCCACCAAGGCCATCCACGAACTGCAACGCATCCAGGGGCGTTACGCCCTGGCCACCATGTGCATCGGCGGCGGCCAAGGCATCGCCGTCGTCTTCGAACGCGTCTGAACAGTGCTGCCCCATGAACATCGAACACATCGCAGTGATCGGCGCCGGCACCATGGGCAACGGGATCGCCCAGGTCTGTGCCATAGCGGGTTACCCGGTTTTGCTGGTGGATGTTGCTGACGCGGCGCTGGAGCGCGGTGTCGCCACCTTGAACAAGAACATGCAGCGCCAGGTGAGCAAAGGCACGCTCACCGCCGAGCAGGCAGCCGCCGCCAGCGCCCGTATCCGCACCACCACCGACTATGCCGGGCTTGGCACTGCGCAGCTGGTCATCGAGGCTGCTACCGAAAACCTGCAGCTCAAGCAGCGCATCCTCCAGCAAGTGGCGGCCAACGTTGCCACTGACTGCGTGATCGCCACCAACACCTCGTCGCTTTCAGTGACGCAGCTGGCCGCCAGTATCGAGCACCCGGAGCGCTTTATCGGGGTGCACTTCTTCAACCCCGTGCCCATGATGGCGCTGGTCGAGATCATCCGCGGGTTGCAGACCAGCGACGGCACCTACGCCCAGGCGCTGGTGTTGACCGAAAAGCTCGGCAAGCGCCCGATCAGTGCCGGTAATCGCCCAGGCTTCGTGGTCAACCGTATTCTGGTACCGATGATCAATGAAGCCATCTTCGTGCGCCAGGAAGGCCTGGCCAGTGCTGAAGACATCGATACGGGCATGTGCCTGGGCTGTAATCAACCCATCGGCCCGTTGGCACTCGCTGACCTGATCGGCCTGGACACCTTGCTGGCGATCATGGAGGCCTTCCACGAGGGCTTCAACGACAGCAAGTACCGACCTGCCCCGCTGCTAAGGGAAATGGTTGCGGCGGGCTGGCTCGGGCGCAAGAGCGGCCGCGGCTTCTTCACCTACTGAGGCGATGCGCCATGCCCCCACTCGATGCCGCGCTGCGCTGTGCCAATTTTGAAGAGCGACGCGACCGGGCCATGGCGCTGTTCGCAGAAAAAGGCTTCGGCCAGGTCAGCATGCGCGAACTGGCCGCCCACATCGGGCTGAGCGCCGGCTCGTTGTACCACCACTTCCCCAGCAAGCAGGACCTGCTGTTCGACCTGATCGAGGAGCTGTACGAAGAGCTGCATGCCACCCTCGGCCAAAGCCGCCAGGCGATGGCACGTGGGGCATCGGCGCTGAGTTGCCTGGTTGCGGCGCACTGGCAATTGCATGCCGAGCGGCCCTTGCAGTTCCGCCTGGCAGAGCGTGACCTGTGCTGCCTCAACGAGGCGCAGCAGGCACAGCTGGCGGCTTTGCGTTCACGGTATCAGGCGGAGTTGTTGCGGCTGATTGCACCGCAGGCCAGGCTGCACAAGGAGGCGTTGTTGGCCACCGCGCAGGTGCTGGCAACGTTGCTGAATCAGTTGCCGGGCATGCTCCAGGCATTGCCCGAGCGCGAGGGCCTGGCCCTCATGGAACGCATTGTGCTGGGCGGGCTGGAGCGGGCCTTGGCTTAGGCGCCCCACGGTCGGCAACGTTACACCCGCCCTGCATCAGCACAGCTGGTTCTGGATCTGATCGCGCAACGTGTTCAGGTCGAATGGCTTGGCCAGAATCGGCGCCTTGCGCGCGATAGGGCTGCCAGACTCAAGGATTTCCGCCGGGTAGCCACTGATGAAGATCACCTTCAGGTCCGGGCGCAACTTTACCGCGGGCTCGGCGATGTCTACACCGGAAATGCCGCCAGGCAAGCGGAAGTCGGTCACCATCAAGTCGAGGTGCGGCTTGCTCGCCAAAATGGCGAACGCCTGCTCGCCGTCTTCCGCCACCAGCACGTGGTAGCCCTCACCGGCCAGGTAGTCCCGCAGAATCATGCGGATTGCCGGCTCGTCTTCCACCACCAGCACCACATCTTGCGCATCTTCACTCATATCGAAACCTTGAAATTCTTGCAGTTGGCCATCAGACCCCAGGCTCAAGCAGAGGTTGCCCGCACCTGATCGTTTTGTTGTTCTCGCTCACCGAGCGGTAATTGCAGGGTGAAGGTGGCACCTTCGCCCTCCTCGCTTTCCACCACTATACGCCCGCCATGGGCCTGTACGATCTGGTCGGAAATGTACAACCCCAACCCCAGCCCGCCTGTGGCCTGCTGCGTCGCCACCCGCTCGAACTGCTGGAAGATGCGCCGCTGGTTGGCGGCACCAATACCGATGCCGTGGTCCTGAACCTGAACGCACGCCATGTCGTCCTCCTGGAACACGCGAACCTGCACAGGTTTGCGTTCGCCATAACGCAAAGCATTGGACAACAGGTTGGCCAGTACTTGCTCAATCCGAAATTCATCCCACTCACCGTGCATATGCGCTGGGCACTGCAACTCGATACGCGTGTCCAGCGCAGCGGCCTGGGCAGCGAAGTTTTCCGCCAGGCCACGCACCAGCTGGCACAGGTCGAATGCCTTCGGGCGCAGGGACAGTTTGCCGGTGCGGATGCGCGAAACGTCGAGCATGTCTTCAATCAGGCGGATCAGGCTGTTGATCTGCCGTTCATCGCGCTCGACCATGGCCTGGAGCTTGTCGCGGCTGAAGGCATCGAGGTTGCCGCGCGCCAGGTGCAGCTTGCGCAGTTGAGTTTCCAGAATCAGGCCATTGAGCGGGGTGCGTACTTCGTGGGACACGATCGACATGAAGTCGTCACGCATGCGCACGGCACGCTCAAGCTCCCCACGCGCAGCCTGCAACTGGCCGAGCAGCTGTTCCTGCTCCTGACGGCTGCGCTCCAGCGCCTGCAACTGCCGGTCCAGCACCTTGCGCTGGCGGTAAAGATCGACGAACACCGAGACCTTGCTCTTCACCGCGAAGGTATCCAGCGGCTTGTAGAGAAAATCCACTGCCCCGCTTTCATAGCCCTTGAAGGCATAGTCCATCTCGCGCCCGGCTGCGGTCACGAACACGATCGGAATGTTGCGGGTTTTCTCTGTGCCACGCATCAGTTCAGCCAGCTCGAACCCATTCATGCCGGGCATCTGCACATCCAGGATCGCCAAGGCGAACTCGTGCTCGAGCAACAGCGACAATGCGGCTTCGGCGGACTGTGCCTGGTGCACCTCACGGTCCTCGCCCTGGATCAGGGCGTCGAGGGCCAGCAGGTTCTCCGGCAAATCATCGACGATCAGCAATTTGGCGATGGTGTGGCTTAGCATGCGCTGGGTTCCAGGGTTGCGAGCAACTGCTCGATGCCGCTCAGAGGAAGAATATGGTCAGGCCTGTGCAGGGCCAGGGCGGCCTCCGGCATCAGCGCAACCTGTGCGTCGCGGGGGTCCTGGACAATGGTCCGGCCGCCGCTGTTCTTGATGTAGGCCAGCCCTTCGGCGCCGTCTTCATTGGCACCGGTGAGCAGTATACCCAGCAGGCTTTCGCCAAAGGCGTCCGCTGCCGACATGAAAAGGTAGTCGATGGAAGGCCTGGAAAAATGCCGCGGGGGCTCCTGGCTCAGCGACAGGGTCTGGTCACGCTCTACCGACAGGTGGTAGCCAGGGCCGGCCACGTAGATCGCCCCCGGCTGCACAGGCTGCTTGTCACGCGCTTCGCACACCGGCCGGCCAAGACGGCGTTGTAACACATCGGCCAGGTGGCTTTCGCGGTTGTGCGGCAAGTGCAGCAGGCACAGGACCGACACTGCCATGTCGGCCGGCAGCCCGCCCAGCACCTTGAACAGCGCTGTCACGCCGCCTGCCGAGGCGCCAATTACCACAGCACGGATACCCTTCATAGTTTGCGGTAAATCCGCTCGGGCCGAACCCAGGGCTCGAAGCGCTGGCCGTAGGCAGAAAAGTCGATCGACTCCTTGCTGCCCAGCACCAGAAAGCCGCGGTGGCACAACGATTCATGGAACAGGCCCAGGGCGCGGTCCTGCAATGCCTTGTCGAAATAGATCAGCACATTGCGGCAAGAGACCAGCTGGGTTTCGGAAAACACACTGTCGGTGGCCAGGCTGTGATCGGCAAAGGTCACCTGCTCGCGCAAGGTGCTGTCCATGATCGCGTTGCCGTAGGCTGCCGTGTAGTACTCGGCGAAGTCCCGGCGCCCACCCGCCAGTCGGTAGTTCTCGGCATATTCACGCATGCTCTGCATGGAATAGATGCCTTGCTTGGCTTTTTCCAACGAATGAGGGTTGATGTCGGTGGCATAGATGATGGTGCGCTCCAGCAGGCCCTCCTCGCGCAGCAGGATGGCCATGGAATACACCTCTTCACCGGTGCTACAGCCCGCGATCCACACCTTGATCGATGGCCAGGTGTGCAGCAACGGCACCACCTCCTGGCGCAAGGCCAGGAAGTGGCCGGGGTCTCGGAACATCTCGCTGACCGGGATCGTCAGGTACTGCAGCAACTGCATGAACATGCTCGGGTCGTGCAGCACACGCTCCTGCAGGGCCGAGACGGTATGGCAGTCGAACTGGCGCAAGGCATGCAGGATCCTGCGCTTGATCGAAGCACCGGAATAATTGCGAAAATCGTAGCTGTACTTGAGGTAGATCGCCTCGATCAGCAAACGGATTTCAATGTCGGTGTTACGTTCGCTACTCAAATTCGCTCCAGTTGCGGTAGCCATACGCGGATCAACGAGAACAGGCGGTCCAGGTCGATGGGTTTGGCCAGGTAGTCGTTGGCACCTGCCTGCAGGCAGCGGTGCTGGTCATCCTTCATGGCCTTGGCGGTCACGGCGATGATCGGCAGCTTGCGCCAGCGCGGTTGCTGGCGGATCAACCGGGTGGCCTCGAAGCCATCCATTTCCGGCATCATCACATCCATCAGCACCAGGTCGATGTCTTCATGCTGCTCCAGGCGCTCGATGGCTTCACGCCCGTTGCGGCCAATCTCGACGATGGCACCCTTGTGCTCCAGGGCGCTGGTCAGGGCGAAGATGTTGCGCACATCGTCGTCCACCAGCAGGATCTTGCGGCCTTCGAACACCTTGTCGCGGCTGCGCGCGGTCTTGAGCATGCGCTGGCGCTCATGGGAGAGCTGCGATTCGACCTTGTGCAGGAACAGCGTCACCTCGTCGAGCAGGCGCTCCGGCGAGCGTGCGCCCTTGATGATGATCGAGCGCGAGTACTTGAGCAGGTCGGCCTCTTCCTCGCGGGTGAGGTTGCGGCCGGTGTAAACGATGACCGGCGGGAACGAGCGGATGTCTTCTGCCGTCATGCGCTTGAGCAGTTCGTTGCCCAACATGTCGGGCAGCTTGAGGTCGATGATCATGCAGTCGTAGATGTTCTCGCGCAGCAGTGCCAGCGCCTCCTGCGCCATGCCCACTGCAGTGATCTCGACATCGTCGTCGCCAATCAGGCGCGCGATGCTTTCGCGCTGCAGGTCGTCGTCCTCCACCAGCAGGATGTGCTTGAGCTTCTGGGTGAGCTTGGCCTCCAGCCGGGCGAACACGTCCTTGAGTTCCTCACGGCTGGTGGGTTTGACCGCATAGCCCACCGCGCCCATGTGCATGGCCGCCTCTACGCGGTCCTCCACTGAAATGATGTGTACCGGGATGTGCCGGGTATTGGCCTGTTCCTTGAGGCGCTGCAGCACTGTGAGCCCAGAGTGGTCCGGCAGGCGCATGTCCAGCAGGATGGCGTCGGGGATGAACCGTGCGGCCAGCTCGAAGCCTTCGTCGGCGCCATGGGCCACCAGGCAGCTGTAGCCCAGTTCATGAGCCAGGTCGAACAGGATGCGCGCGAAATTCGGCTCATCTTCGATCACCAGGATGCAGCGGTTGGTGAACGGCGCACGCTCGCGGTCATCGGTGAAGGCCAGCGGCGGCGCCTTGGGCGCGAGGGCGGATGGCACGGGTGCCAGGGGTACTGGCTCTGCTGCCGGGCGCAGGTTCAGGGGCTGGAACTGCTGCGCAACGGCCTCATGATGCTCCGGCAGCGTCAGGCTGAACACACTGCCCTCGCCGGGCGTGCTGTCGACGGTGATCTGCCCACCCAGCAGGCGGGCAAGGTCACGGGAAATCGACAGCCCCAGGCCCGTGCCGCCGTAGCGGCGGTTGCTGGTGCCATCCACCTGGTGGAATGCGCCGAAAATCGCCTGCTGCTGGTCGCCGGCGATGCCTATACCGGTATCGCGCACGGTGAACGTGATGCCCGTACCAGGCGCGTAGCCGATGTTCAGGCTGACCTGCCCGCGCTCGGTGAACTTGATGGCGTTGGACAGCAGGTTCTTCAGGATCTGCTCCAGGCGCTGGCGGTCCGTGAACAGAGTGGCCGGGACCTGGGCGTCGGCGGTGACCTCGAAGGCCAGGCCTTTCTGACCGGCCAGCGGCCTGAACATGTTGCGCAGGCCTTCGACCAGGCGCTCGACGTGGGTGGTTTCAGGACGCACTTCGAGCTTGCCGGCCTCGACCTTGGCGATGTCGAGAATGTCGTTGATCAGGTTGAGCAGGTCATTGCCCGCCGAATAGATGGACTCGGCGAACTTGACCTGCTCCTGGCTGAGGTTGCCTTCACCGTTCTCTGCCAGCAGTTTGGCCAGAATCAGCGAACTGTTGAGCGGCGTGCGCAGTTCGTGGGACATGTTGGCCAGGAACTCGGACTTGTATTTGCTTGAGCGCTGCAACTCGTCGGCGCGGGCCTGCAACTCGGCCTGGGCACGGCTGAGTTCCTCGTTCTTGAGGTCCAGGGCGTCAGTGCGATCGGACAACTGCTCGTTGGTCTGTTCAAGTTCCGCTTGCTGGGTTTCCAGGTAGGCCTGGGATTCCTTGAGCACGCGCGACTGTTCTTCGAGTTCTTCGTTGGCCGTTTTCAGCTCTTCCTGCTGCACTTGCAGTTCTTCGTTGAGCTGTTGGGTTTCGGCCAATACTTCCTGCAGGCGCTGGCGGTAGCGGGCGGTTTCGATGGACATGCCCAGGTTGCCAGCCACGCGCTCGAGCATCTCGGCATCACGGTCCTGGAGCGGTCGCAACAACCCTAGCTCGATGACACCGTTGACCAGGCCGTCCTCGGTCGCAGGCACAATCAGGCCACTGCGCGGCAGGCCACTGCCCAACCCGGAAGCGAGCCGGTAGTAATCCTGGGGCAGATCGTCCAGGCGGATGATGCGCTCTTCGCGCACCGCCTGCGCCAGCAACCCGTGATGGTCGCCCAGGCGCTGCTCACGCGCCTGCTCTTCGGCGCCCAGGCCATAACTGGCGACACGCACCAGGTTGCCGTGCTCGTCGCGCACATAAACCGCGCCTACCACGCTGCCCAGATAGGAGGCGAAAAAGCGCAGGATGTTGTCACCCAGCATGGGCAGTGTCAGTTGCCCAAGCACCTGCTGAGCCAGTTGCGTCTGGCCGTTGCGCAGCCACGCCTGATGTTCCAGCCGTTCAGCGGCACGTTGCTGCGCCCGCAGGTTCTGGTCGTAATTGCTGGAAAGCGCAATCAGGTCGCGGCGGCCGAGGTAGGCGAGCAGCGCGCTGAGCCCGACAAGCAAGATAATGAAGGCGGCAATGGAGGTAACGGTAATGGTGCTGACCGACTCGTTACGCGTCAGGCGCAGTTGCTGTTCTGCACCGATCAAGTCCTCGAACTCCCGGCGGATTTCATCGGTCAGGCGCTTGCCGCGGCCTTTGCCGATCATATCGCGGTAGTCACCGTCGCCGCGCCGCAGGCTGATCATTTCAGCGCCAAAATCGTTCCAGGCCCGCTGCAGTGCGATCAGCCGATCAATCCGGGCGACTTGAAGCGGGTTGTCTTCCACCAACCCGCGCAGACCCTGCAGGCTGTTGAAGATACGCGGCTTGGCCACTTCGTACGGGTCCAGGAAACGCTCATCACCACTGATCAGAAACCCGCGCATGCCGGTTTCCATGTCGATGGACAGTTTCAGTGTCTCGTTGGCGTCGCTGATTACCCGGTCGGTGTGCTCCACCCACTGCATGGCCGAGAGCAAATAGTTGATCACGGCAACGAACGCCACGGCCCCCAGCAGGCCCAGGCCCAGAGGCAGGCCAATATTGCGGCTCAGCAGCCTGCGAAAGCTGCGTTGGTCCATCGAGGCTGCTTGAATCATATGATAACGCCCGAGCAATTAACGTCCATGTAGGCCATGGCCGATCATTCGTTATTGTGAGCCACCGCATGCGTGAAGCAAAACCTGCCTGGTCGGTCAGGGCGGGGCATTTAGCCAGTATTTGAAAGATGCCTGCGCCAATCGTTCCATCTAATTGATGAGAAAGGTATCCTCGGGAACTTCTGGGGCCTTTCAGCGTACAGACTAGAGACACTATTAATGACAGGATCTCAACCATGCCCCTTCTGGTAGTCGAAGACGACGACATCGTACGCATGCTCATGGTCGATGTGCTCGAAGAACTCGGCTACGAGATCATCGAAGCAGAAGACGCAACGTCTGCCCTGCGAGTACTCGAGGACGCTAACCAGCACCTGGACCTGATGATAACCGATGTGGGTTTGCCAGACATTCGGGGTGAAGAGTTGGCAGCCCGTGCACGGGGCTTGCGCCCGGTGCTTAACATCATGTTCGCCAGTGGCTATGCCGACAGCTTCGACCTGCCCGAGGGCATGCACCGGATCAGCAAGCCGTTCAGCATCGATCAGCTCCGGGACAAGGTGGCCGCGATCGTGGGCCCAGGTGCAGGGGACGAGGGTTAACAGGTTTCGCCCGCTGTTTCGCGTCGCAACAGGTACGTGTCCATGATCCAGCCTTTGCGAAGCCGCGCGCCGGCCCGCAGTTCAAGGATGCGCGCTTTGACGGCCTCCAGAGGGCCGGCGACCAGCAATTCGTCCTCGGTGCCCAGGTAAGCGCCCCAGTAGATGGTAAGGGCCGGGTCATTCAGGGTGGCGAATGCGCACTGGCCATCGAGCATGACTACCACGTTGTCAATTCGATCGACCCCCGCCAATTGCCGCCCGGGCAGTATCACCAGAGGCTCGCCGATGCGGTTGAGGGTTATCTGATGACGGGCTGCCAGCACTTGCACGCTGCTGATACCAGGGATGACGTGCACCTGCAGCTCCACGCCCTGCTCGCGCACCCGCGTTAAAATACGCAGCGTGCTGTCGTACAGGGTTGGCTCGCCCCATAACAGGAAGGCGCCGCACTCGCCCGCAGCGATGTGTTGCTCGATCAACGTGGCATAGACGGTGGCGCGCTCGCGGTGCCAATCACGCACGGCCCCCACGTAGTCGGCTGGGTTGCCTTCCCGTGTAGGGTCGGGCATTTGTACCAGGCGGTAGCCGCCCTCCGGGCGGTAGCGTTCGAGGATACGTTTGCGCAGATGCAACAGGTCTTGCTTGTCAGGGCCCTTGTCCATGATGAAGAACACGCTGGCGCGGCGCAGGGCGGTGACTGCCTGGTAGGTGACCTGGGCGGGGTCGCCCGGGCCGATGCCGATGAGCAAGACTTCTTTCACACGTGTGCCTTCCAGAGTGTTTGATTCGCGGATTCGTAGGCGCGAGCATAGCGTGCGATGCTCAGGTGGTTTTGACAAATGATGATGAAACATGAACACCTGCTTCACACATTTTTCACACCGCCGGGGGCATCATCAACACAGCTAAAGGATTAGCGACCCCATCAAGCGCCCGCACACGCGGGCCTCTAATTCCAACGCCCTGCCCCGTGCAGGGCGTTTTATTTGCGCAATCGATTCACTGCCGTATCATGGGCAGCCTGTCCGTTTTGCCGGGGTACCACTCCCGGCCCGTCTCAGGAGTAAACATGAGCCTGCACGATCTGCAAACCCTGCCGGGCGTGACCGCCCAACCCGATACTGCCACCGCCCAGTTCGTGTTCAACCACACCATGCTGCGGGTCAAGGACATCCAGAAATCGCTGGACTTCTACACCCGTGTACTGGGCTTCCGCCTGGTGGACAAGCGCGATTTCCCCGAGGCCGAATTCAGCCTGTATTTCCTCGCCCTGGTCGATCCACAGCACATTCCCGAGGATGACCACGCACGCCACCAGTGGATGAAATCGATCCCGGGTGTACTCGAGCTTACTCACAACCACGGCACTGAAAGCGATGCTGGCTTTGCCTATCACGATGGCAATACCGACCCACGTGGTTTCGGTCATATCTGTGTCTCGGTACCGGATGTCCGTGTCGCCTGCGCACGCTTCGAAGCCCTGGGCGTACCGTTCCAGAAGCGCCTGCAGGATGGCCGCATGAACCACCTGGCCTTCATCAAGGACCCTGATGGCTACTGGGTTGAAGTGATCCAGCCCACCGACCTCAAGGGCTGAGGCCCTGCCAGGCTCGCTCGTCGGGCCGAATTTCCCAGGCAGCCCGCTGTGGTATATGGAGTGAAGGCTTCACCTGCCACAGCGAGGTACTGACCATGCAATCCCTGCACTGTGAATACCGCCAGCACATCATCACCGCCAGTGTGATGCCCCACCCCGACTCGCCCCTGCCCTATAGCGCCGGCTGCCTGATTACTGCCCCTGATGGGCACATGAGCAGACGCCTGTCGATGCCGATGCAGTTTTTCTCCGACCTTGGCAATGCCCAGCACGTATCGCTGGCCCACGGTCGCGCACTGGTCGATCGCCAGCTGGACGATGGGCAGCAGGTGTTCTGAGGCATCGTGATCGGGCATCAGGCGTCCCTGGCGTAGGCCACAGCTGCCTGCACCTGGCTGTGCGTGGGCCTTACACCGGTGTACAGCACAAACTGCTCCAGCGCCTGCAAGGCGATCACCTCCAGGCCGGTGATGACCGGCTTGCCCAACGCTTGGGCGCGGCTGATGAGTGGCGTTTGCGCAGGCATGGCGACCACATCGAAGACCCGCTCGGCCGCGGCGATGGCGTTTTCGCTGAATGCCAGCTGATGGGCCTCCGGGCCGCCGGCCATGCCCACCGGTGTAACGTTCACCAGCATCGGTGGGCACAGGTCGCCCAGTTCGGGTAGCCAGCGATAGCCGCAAACATCCGCCAACTGGCGGCCTGCCTGCTCGTTACGGGCGACGATGATGCCTTCGCTAAAGCCTGCATCGCGCAGGGCGCTGGCCACCGCCTTGGCCATGCCGCCGCTGCCGCGCAACGCAAACGCGGTACAAGGGTCGACCTGATGCTGGCTTAGCAACTGGCGCACGGCCATGTAATCGGTATTGTAGGCCTTCAGGTGGCCGTCGGTATTCACCAGCGTGTTGACCGACTCGATGGCGGCTGCGGAAGGGTCGATCTCATCCACGAGCGCCATGCAGGCTTCTTTGTAGGGCATGGAGACCCCACACCCGCGAATGCCCAGTGCGCGGATACCCGCCACCGCAGCTGGCAGGTCATCGGTGCGCATGGCCTTGTAGTAGAAGTCCAGGCCGAGCTGTTGATACAGGTGATTATGAAAGCGCACACCAAAGGTGCCAGGGCGGCCTGCCAGGGAAATGCACAGTACAGTATCCCTGCTTGGGGGAGTGGACATGGGTGCTCCTCGGTCATGAGTAAAACGATTGAGCAGCGTACCAGAGCGCTCCATTTGTCGCCCCTTACACAACCTTTACCCTTCCCCCATACACAGCTGACCGAGTGCCGAGTCATAGTAAGCAGGCCCCGACTCGGGGTTTTCCATGAGGTTGCTCCATGAACCGTAATATTGCCGCAATCGCACTGCTGGCCGGCGCCTTGGCCATCAGCGGGCCCGCTGCTGCCCATGGTCGCGGTTGGGCCGGGCCCGGGCCCCTGCTGGGTGCCGCTGTGGTCGGTGCAGTGATCGGCGCCACGGCCTACGGCGGCCATGACCGCACCGTTTACGTCGAACGCCCGCCCGTGTACTACGCGCCGCCACCGGTTTACGTACAGCCACCGCCCCAGCCGGTGTACTACCAGCCTTACTACGCGCCCGCCCCGCCACCGCCGCCGCCGGGCTACCGCGCCTACTATGGCCCGCCACCGGTCTATTACGGCCCACCCCGTTGGTAAGGTTGAAAGAACTGATAACGACTATTGAGCACGTTGATTTCTCATGCCACGCGCTGCTGGCTAAGGTAGAGCCATGTTCCACAGGAGGCACCCATGGCCACTATCCAGATCATGTCCGTTGTCGGCAGCGCAGTGCCTACCCCGCTGCGGGAGCAGGGCCTGTTGGCCTGCTGGTACCTGATGCGCAACGGCGAAGCGGTGAGTGGCCCGTTGCGTAGCCTGGCATCGGCCAAAGCGCTGGCCGAACAGTTGCAACCCGGCATGTTGCTGGCATGACACCCCATTTGATGCGTTGCTCCCTCCCTTGTTGCCCGCCTTCGTGCGGGCTCTTTTTTTGCGGTTCGGTTCACGCCGTTTTCATCGCTACTGCAGCCAGTACCAAAAAGCGGTAACCTTCCAAGGCTGAGCATTCGTCCGCCTGCTGACGAACAGCGTTGGTCTTTCCGGACGAGGCTTCCTGCATATGACCGCATTGGTCGATGATTTTCGTGATAGAGCCGTGGATGTCATGGCCAGGGGCGGTTCGATTCTGCCGCTGCTCGAAGCCTTGGTCGTTGCCCTGGCTGCGGGCATTCCCGGCAGCCATGTGGGCGTCAACATCCTCGACAAGCCGGGTAAAACCTTTCGGTACTCGCTCTTCCCAAGCCTGCCGGCCGACTTCAGCAAACAATTGGTAGGCAACCCGATTACCGGCAAACGCGGCTCCTGCGGCCTGGCGATTTTAAGTGGCAAGGTCATAGAGGTACCTGAGGTCGCCACCGATGCGCGTTTTTCTTCCGAATGGAAAAGCCTGTTTCACCAGCACCGCTTGCTGGCGCTGGCTTCATTCCCTGCCTTGAGCAAAGAGGGCGATGTGCAGGGTACGCTGGCCGTCATCTACGACCCGCAGAGGCCACTCAATCCCGAGCAGCGCCACGCCATCACCTGCGCTTCACGGCTGTGTGCGCAACTGTGTGCCTACAGCCGCACCCAGGAGGCTAACCAGATACTCATCGCGGAACTCGATCACCGCATGAGAAACCTGTTCAGCACCATCGGTGCGGTCGCGGTGCTCACAGCGAGGCACTACCCGGAGTTCCCGCAGTTTCGTAGAACGCTGGACAACCGCCTGTTGATGATGCAGAAAGCGCACGCGTTGGCGTTGGCCGACAAATCATCGCGCCTCACTGAGTTGCTGGCTGAAACCCTGGCCCCGTATATGGCAGAGACGGCAGGCTGCTACTCGGGCCCTGACATCATCCTGGCGCCCGAGGCTGCCTCCGCATTGGCGTTGGTTCTGCACGAACTGGCAACCAACGCCGCCAAATACGGGGCATTTTCCCAGCCTGGGGGCGCGGCGACTATACGCTGGCACCTGGAAGACCATGCCGAAGAAGGCTGCCAATTCAGGTTCGCATGGCAGGAACAGAATGGTCCGCCGGTCAGCCCTCCCCAGCGCAAAGGGTATGGTTCGCTGATGATTCACGGCAGCTTGCGCAATGCGTTCGATGGGAAGGCGGAATTTGCCTACCACGTTGAAGGGTTGCGCTGCACCATCAGCGCCCCGTTCAGCGCACGCCTGGGCAAGGCGGCCGAGGGCGAGTGCGTAGTCATATGACTTGGGGCCGCCTTGCGGCCCGGATTAAATTCTCTTCACCTTGCGCCCTTTTGGAATAAGGCATTCGACAGCTGTTCAGCCATACTCCAGAATGCGCCGGTTCTGAGAAAAACCCTCGCACAGCCAACGACATACCAACCATTAGTGAGTCACAACGTGAAAACAACCCTGTCCATCCTCAGCCTGCTGCTGTTGCTCACAGGTACCGCAACCCACACGTCGATTGCTGCTGCCGCTCAGCCTCACGCCCAACTTCAGCGCGACCCTGCCAAACTGCACTTGGCATCGGGCAGCGCGTTGCTGATCGACCTGAACACCAACCAGGAACTGTATTCAAGCCGTCCAGACCGGGTGCTGCCCATTGCCTCGGTCACCAAGTTGATGACGGCAATGGTGGTGCTGGACGCGAAGCAGCCGATGGACGAAATGCTGACCATGACCATCGCCAACAACCCGGAGATGAGAGGCGTTTATTCACGGGTGCGGCTGGGCAGTGAACTGAACCGCCACGAAACCCTGCTGATTACCCTGATGTCATCGGAAAACCGTGCGGCCACCACCCTGGCCAACCACTACCCCGGTGGCTACCCGGCGTTCATCAAGGCAATGAATGCCAAGGCCCGCAGCCTGGGCATGACCCACACACGCTATGTGGAGCCTACCGGGCTGTCCACCCAGAACGTCTCCACTGCCCGGGACCTGACCAAGCTGCTGATGGCGGCGCGCAAGTACCCAATGCTCAGCAGCCTGTCGACCACGCGTGAAAAAACGGTGGCCTTCCGCAAGCCCAACTACACCCTGGGTTTCCGCAACACCGACCACCTGGTCAACAAGAGCAACTGGGACATCAAGCTGACCAAGACCGGGTTTACCAACGAGGCAGGGCACTGCCTGGTGCTGTTGACCCGCATGGACAACCGCCCTGTGGCGATGGTGATTCTCGATGCGTTTGGCAAGTACACCCACTTCGCCGATGCCAGCCGTATGCGCCAATGGCTGGAAACCGGTGCGACCAAGCCGGCCCCGGCCGTGGCCATGCAATACAAGGCCGATAGACACGGCAAGGGCCGTGTGGCGGCCGAATAGCCCTCGCCACAGGTCAGGCCTCGGCGCTGAACGTGGCGCCGGCGCTGCTGCTGCCGCTGTCCTTCAATAGCTGCAGCAATTGCCCGGAGGCCGCCAGAATCTGCCCGCTGAGGTTGGCGATGCTGGCTTGCTTGGCCGCCACCGCAGCGGCCTTGGCGGTGTCTTCCATGTTGCTGGCCATTAGAGCTGCCAGCTGCTTCTGCTCCTCGGCCAGCTGCTTTTGCAGGTCCTTGATCAATTGCCGCAGCTGCTTCACCGCTTCCGATTCACCCAGGTCGCTGGCCTCGGTGTCTTGCGTCTGGCTAGCCTTGGACATCCGCATGCTGTCGCTGGGGATGGTCACAGCGCCGCCAGAGGTGGCGGCCTGAGCGGTAGCGGCGGCCTCACTCAGTGCCTGGGCCGAGACCCCATTGATCATCAGGTTGCCTGCGTTTATCCCTGCCATGTGGGCTCCCTTCAAAGGTTATGTTCGTCCTACCTCTGCCTATCGGCCGCCGTGGCCGGGTCTTTAGGCTGCTAAATTCCCTATCCCCTGGCTCGTTCCAAAACATGTATCAGCGCTGGCGCGCTCACATTCGACCTTCAGGGAATTGCAGCCATGACCCAGGCCTCACAGCAGGAAACTATCAAAGATCTGATCGGCGTGGGCTTTGGCCCCTCGAACCTCGCCCTGGCCATCGCCTTGGAGGAACTCGCCGAAGTGCAGGGCCATGCACTGGATGCACTGTTCATCGACAAACAGCAGGACTACCGCTGGCATGGCGAAACCCTGGCGACCCAGAGCGAGTTGCAGATCTCGTTTCTCAAGGACCTGGTGTCGCTGCGCAACCCCACCAGCCCCTACAGCTTCGTCAACTACCTGCACCAGAAGCAACGCCTGGCCGATTTCATCAACCTGGGCACCTTTTACCCGTGCCGCCTGGAGTACAACGATTACCTGCGCTGGGCAGCGGAGCATTTCGCCACCCAGGCCGTTTATGGCGAAGAAGTGCTGCGCATCGAGCCCGAGGTTGTAGCCGGCCGCGTCGAACATTTGCGGCTGGTGTCGCGCGACGTCCAGGGCCGGGAGTACAGCCGCCGTACCCGTTCGGTAGTGGTGGGCAGTGGTGGCACCCCGAAAATTCCGCAGAAATTCGGCGCGTTCAAGGATGATCCCCGGGTATTCCATCACTCCCAATACCTCAGCAGCCTGAAGAAACTGCCTTGCACTGACGGCAAACCCATGCGCATTGCAGTGATCGGCTCCGGCCAGAGCGCCGCAGAGGCATTCATCGACCTGAATGACAGCTACCCGTCGGTCAAGGTGGACATGATCCTGCGCGCCACGGCCCTGAAGCCCGCAGACGACAGCCCGTTCGTGAACGAAATCTTTGCCCCGGACTACACCGACCTGGTCTTCAACGAGCCGGCCGAACAACGCAGCAAGTTGCTGGGTGAATACCACAACACCAACTACTCCGTCGTGGACCTGAACCTGATCGAGCGCATCTACGGCGTGCTCTATCGGCAGAAGGTCGCCCACCAGCACCGTCACAACGTGCTGTGCCGGCGCCAGGTGGAAGCGGTGGTGGCCACCCGCGACGGGTTGGAGCTGACACTCAGTGACCTCGCCACCGGCCAGCAGCAGACGCACCGCTACGACGCCGTGATCCTGGCGACCGGCTACGAACGCCGCTCGCACCGCGAGCTGCTGGCGCCGCTGGCAGGCTACGTGGAGGATTTCAACGTCGACCGCAATTACCGAGTACTGGCCAGCCCTGACCTGCAGGCTGCGGTGTATCTGCAGGGGTTCTGTGAGAACAGCCATGGCCTGAGCGACACCCTGTTGTCTGTGCTGCCATCGCGTGCAGCAGAAATTGGCCGGGCCCTCTACCACGACCTGTCGCACCTGCAAGGCAAACCGCAACCTGCTGTAGCGCTGACCAGCGCCTGACCCACCGCTTCCAGGCCGGCCCATGGTTTCACCACGGGCCGGCTTCGGCCATCTGAAACATTTGCTTGCATTTAAAACGACGGTTTTTTGATTCTCATTCGTCCTTATCAGTACAGCCCTTTTTGGTTGGGCTCACGCTCGACTATCCCCTGCAGAAGACTGTCTGATGGCCAAAACACCGAAAAAATCAAAGTCCAAGTTGTGGTTCCTGGTCCACAGCTGGCTCGCCTTGCCGATCTGGTTCTTCGTGCTCATCGTTTGTTTCACTGGCATGCTCGCCGTGGTCAGCCAGGAGATCGTCTGGCTGGCCGACCCGGCGGTGCGGGCGAACAAGCCTGATGGCGACGTGCAGCGTATGACCTTCCAGCAGGTACTGGATGCCCTGCATGAAGCCAAGCCAGACATGATCGTGGGTGGCCTCAGCCAGCCAGATGGCTCGCATTTCGCCGTCAAGGCCAATGTCACCCTGCCAGACGGCACCAGCCCGACGCTTTATGTAAACCCCTACACCGGCGCCATCCAGGGCAAGACCCCGGACTTCAACTTTGAAGCATTCACCCGCGCGCTGCACGGTTGGTGGCTGGTGCCCTTCACTAATGGCTATAGCTGGGGGTGGTACCTGGTCTCCATACTGGGCCTGCCCATGCTGGCCTCGCTGGTGACCGGGCTGGTGGTGTACAAGAAGTTCTGGAAGGGCTTCTTCAAACCGGTGCGAACCGGCCATGGCTCCCGAATTTTCTGGGGTGACCTGCACCGCCTGGCCGGGGTGTGGTCGATCTGGTTCATTGCAGTCATTTCCATTACCGGCACATGGTTCCTGATCCAGGCGATCCTGTTTGACAATCACATCACCCTCTCAAGCGAGAAGGTCGTGCCTGTCATCGCACGGGAGCAGGTCCCGCAAACCCAAGACGGCTCCCCTGCCCCGCGCATCGACCTGGACGAGGCTGTGCGCCTGGCAGGCCTGGCCATCCCCGGGCTGGAAGTCAGCTTCGTTTCGCTGCCGTCTACCGCCTACAGCCACATCAACCTGAGCGGCCCAGGCTGGTACCCATTGATGCACCAGAGTGCGGCGGTAAACCCTTACACCCGCACGATCGACAGCCAGTTTCTGATCAGCGACAGGTCGGCGCTCGAGTTCGTCACCGAATCCATGCGCCCGCTGCACACGGGCGATTTTGGTGGCTTGCCGATCAAGCTGGTGTGGTTCTTCTTCGGGCTGGTACTGACCCTGATGGTGTTCAGCGGCCTGCTTATCTGGACCAAGCGTACCGCCCAAGCCACTGCTGCCGCGCTCAAGCGCGGTGAACGCGCCCCCCGCAACCTCCCGCGTGAAACCACCGTGGAGGTCCACTCATGAGCCGGGCCCAGACCCTCACCGCCAGCCCGTTGAAACAAGCCTGGCTGAAATGGCGTTTTCACCTCAACATCCTGCTGATCCTCATCCCGCTGGGCTTCATGCCCAAGTACTTCGCCGATGCCAAGCTGTTCCGCGGCGAAGCGGGCCTGGGCGCCAACATCGTGCGCGACATCCAGGTGGGCCCCTACAGCCTGGACCTGGCCGAGATGCGCGACCAAGAACCCCAGGCCGACGGCCCGGCCGGGTTTTTCAAGGTCTTCAACGCCGCACTGTGCAAGGCCTGCACCCAGGACGTGAAGGCGACCTACCTGCGTATCGGCAAACCCCGCAGCCTGCGCGCTGCCGGCACCATTTTCTTTGGTGCGCCCTACAACATGAGTACCTCACTGCCTATTCCCCCACGCACCAGCCACGATGCCCAGATCTGGATCACCGTGGAAGGCTGGGACGGCAGCATGCACCAGGCTTCGGTCCCATTGGCCGAGGCATCGCCCGCTACCGTGGCGTGGCTCAAGAAACAAGGAGGCAAGAAATGAAACACCTGATGCGCACCTTCGCGCTACCGATGCTGCTACTGGCCGCCGCCCCGGCGATGGCCCACAACCCCATGTGCGAATGCGAGGAACTTGCCAGCGGCCAGGTCAAGTGCACGGGGGGCTTCTCCGATGGCAGCGGCGCCCCTGGCGTGACCCTGGACGTGATTGGTTACGACGAGCAGGTGCTGGTCGGCGGCAAGCTGGGGGAAGACTCGACCCTGACCTTCAAGCGCCCTGATGGCGAGTTCTATGTGCTGTTCGACGCCGGCCCCGGGCATGTGGTGGAAGTCGACTACGCCGACATCCCACAACCATGAGCCGCGCCCAGGTGATACGCCCGGCGGGTGCCGGGCACGAAACCCTGTACGTGCTACTGGTCAGCGTATTGATCGTCTTGCTGGCAGCAGGGGTGGTGGCGCTGCGTGGCGAGCGTGAAGACGAGCAGGCCATCGAGCGCCACCAGCTCGATGCACGTCGCGACCTGACGGCTGCCGAACAGGGGCTGTATACCGACCTGAGGGTGGCCTTCGACGAAATCCAGATGCTGCGCGAAGAGCGCCAGGCTGCCCCGGGTGTGCAGGCGCTGGCCGAAGACGGCCTGCCGCCTTTCGTCGATGACGCCGGCAGCCAGAGCCGCGGCAACCATCAGTGGACGTGGCTGCAGGCCGGCGCCTACCTCGGCCGCAGCCAGGCCCCGGACATCGCCGGCAGCCTGCTGCTGATCCTGCCCGCTGGCAACGACGGCCAACCGGATATCTGGCTACGCCGCGACAGCAGCCACCTGCCACCCGACGACCTCGGCCAGGCAGCCTTGATTGCAGCGGGCTGGCGGCAGGTGGTCAGCCACTACGACGCCGGTGTCACCCGCGAACACCGCCACTGAACCCAAAAGGACTTCCCATGTTTCGCTCCGCCCTCGCCCTGCTTCTGGCCATCGCCCTGCCGGCCATGGCCCTGGCCGACAGTGGCAAGCCACTGCGCATCGGCATCACCCTGCACCCCTATTACAGCTATGTGAGCAATATCGTCGCAGACAAGGCCGAAGTGGTGCCGTTGATTCCCGCGGGTTTCAACCCCCACGCCTACGAGCCCCGGGCTGAGGACATCAAGCGCATCGGTACACTGGACGTGGTGGTGCTCAACGGTGTGGGCCATGACGATTTTGCCGACCGCATGATCGCCGCCAGCGAAAAGCCCGGCATCGCCACCATCGAGTCCAACCAGAACGTCCCCTTGCTCGCCGCCACAGGCATCGCCGCACGGGGTGCGGGCAAGGTCGTCAACCCCCATACCTTCCTGTCCATCAGCACCACCATTGCGCAGGTCAATAACATCGCCCGCGAGCTTGGCAAGCTGGACCCGGCGAACGCCAAGTTCTACACGCAGAACGCCCGCGCTTATGGCAAGCGCCTGCGCACCCTGCGGGCCGAGGCCCTGGCCAAGGTGACCGAGGCGCCCAGCGCCACCTTCCGCGTGGCCACCATCCATGCCGCCTACGACTACCTGGTGCGCGACTTCGGCCTGGAAGTCACCGCGGTGGTGGAGCCGGCCCATGGGATCGAACCCAGCCCCGCCCAGTTGAAAAAGACCATCGACCAGTTGAAGGCGCTGGATGTGCGGGTGATCTTCTCGGAGATGGACTTCCCTTCCGCCTACGTGGAAACCATCCAGCGCGAGGCCGGCGTTCGCCTGTACCCACTGACCCACATCTCCTATGGGGAATACACCAAGGACAAGTATGAAGTGGAGATGAAGCGCAACCTCGATACCGTGGTGCGTGCCATCCAGGAGAACCGCGCATGACCGCCGCCGCCCACGTGCAGCCGGCTTGTGGCCCGGCCATCGAGTTCGGTGGCATCGACCTCACCCTGGGGCGCACGCGCATTCTTGAGCAGGTGGCCTTCAGCGTCGCGCCCGGCACCGTGCACGCCATCGTCGGCCCCAATGGTGGCGGCAAGAGTTCGTTGATCAAGACACTGCTTGGGCAGATGCCGCACCAGGGTCAGTTGACCCTGCGCTGGCCGGGCGAGCGGGAGGTTATCGGCTATGTGCCACAGGCGCTGGAATTCGACCGTGGGCTGCCCATGACCGTCGATGACTTCATGGCCGCCATGTGCCAGAAACGCCCCGCGTTCCTGGGCTTGTCCCGGCGCGTGCAGCCCGCCATCGACGCCGCGCTGGTGCGGGTCGGCATGCTGGACAAACGCAAGCGCCGCATGGGCGCGCTGTCGGGTGGTGAGCGCCAACGGGTGCTGCTGGCCCAGGGCCTGATCCCCGAGCCGCAATTACTGGTGCTGGACGAGCCCATGTCGGCGCTGGACGAGGCAGGCATTCAGGTGTTCGAGCAGTTGCTGGCCGGTTGGCGCCAGGCCGGCACGACGGTGCTGTGGATCGAACACGACCTGGAGGCGGTGCTGCGCCTGGCAGACCGGGTCACCGGCCTGAGCCGCAAGGTGCTGTTTGACGCACCGCCCGCCCAGGCCCTCACGCCCGAGCGCCTGCTCGGCCTGTTCTCCGTTCACCCGCGCAGCGAGAGCCTTGCCTGATGAGCTTCGAATCCTTCCGTCAACTGGTCCAGCAGTGGGCCACACTGGGCTACCTGCCGGAGGCACTGGCCTACGGTTTTGTGGTCAACGCCTTGCTGGCAGGCCTGATGATCGGCCCGGTCCTGGGTGGGCTCGGCACCTTGGTGGTGGTCAAGCGCTTCGCGTTCTTCTCTGAAGCGGTCGGCCATGCGGCGCTCACCGGCGTGGCAATCGGCATCCTGCTGGGGGAGCCCTACACCGGCCCCTATGGCAGCCTGTTTGGCTACTGCCTGCTGTTCGGCATCCTGCTCAACTTCCTGCGCAACCGCACGGGGCTGTCGCCGGATACGCTGATCGGCGTATTCCTGTCGGTGTCCCTGGCCCTCGGGGCCAGCCTGCTGTTGATGCTGGCCGGCAAGATCAACGTGCACATCCTGGAAAACGTGTTGTTCGGGTCGGTGTTGACCGTAAGCGGCCAGGACCTGGTCGTGCTCGGCATCGTCGCTGCACTGGTGCTGGCCCTGGCGTTGCCGTTGTACAACCGGATCATGCTGGCCAGCTTCAATCCGCAGCTGGCTGCCGTGCGCGGCGTAGCGGTGAAAACCCTGGATTACCTGTTCGTGGTGCTGGTCACGCTGGTCACCGTGGCTTCGGTGAAAGTGATCGGGGCGATCCTGGTGGGTGCCTTGCTGGTGATCCCCGCTGCCGCCGCGCGGTTGGTCAGCCAGTCGCTCAAAGGCTTCTTCTTTTTGTCGGTGCTGATCGCCACGCTCAGCACCCTGCTCGGTATCTTGCTGCCCATCGTCTGCGACCTGCCGGTGCCTTCAGGCGCCGCGATCATCCTGGTTGCCGGCATCTGCTTCGCCCTCGCGGCACTGGCCCGCGCCCTCGTCCCACGCCTGCAAGGAAACCCGGCATGAACCTGAAACGCCTGACCCTGACAGTGGCCCTGGCCAGCCTGCCGTCGCTGTCGTTCGCCACCCAAGTGCTGACCGCCCTGCCCGTGACTCATAGCCTGGCAAGCGCCCTGCTGGACGGCACCACGGTGGAGCTGAAGCGGGCAGCACCGGCCAACCTGCCTGCCAGCCGGCAACCGTCGTACTTCAGCGGGCGCGGCGGCGCCAGCTTGCAGAAGGCGGCGCAGCAGGCCGACGCGGTGATCGGGCTGCGCTCCCTATGGCGCGACGACCCGCTGTACCCGGTGGCCAGGCGCAGCAATATCCGCATCGTGGAAATTGACGCGGCGCGCCCCGTCGACGGCGCACTGCCGGGTATTGCGGTGAGCGGTGACGATGCCCATGCCGCCTACCCCTGGCTGAACCCCACCAACCTCGGGCGCATGGCGGATGTGATGGCCAATGACCTGGAGCGGCTTTCGCCCCAGGACAAAACCAGGATCCAGGGCAACCTGGCGGGGCTCAAGCGCCAACTGCTGGAGCTGGCCGCCAGCAGCCAGACCCGCCTGGCCAAGGTCGACAACCTGACGGTGGTGAGCCTGTCGGAGCGGCTGAGCTACCTGGCCAGCGGGTTGAACCTGGATGTGGTGGAACAACCGCTGCCGAGCAATTGGGACACCGCCGCGCTCGAGGCGCTGGGGGCAAACCTGAAGGCGCAGGATGTGGCCCTGGTGCTGGACCATCGGCAGCCGGAGGCTGCGGTGGCCGAGGTGATCAAGGCATCCGGGGCCAAGCTGGTGGTGGTGGAGAGTGACCCTGAGGATGCGCTGGGGGGGCTGAAGGCCAGTGTCGACCAGGTGATCAAGGCGCTGGGCGACAGTTGATGCAGGGTGTGCCGGCTTCAGCTGGGGCATGTGGCACCCGGCTTGCCGGCGATGGGAACCGAGACCCGCGTCGCTAACGCCGCATGCACCGCTGATACCGCTCATCCACCCGCCCGGCAAACCAGGCCGTGGTCAGTTTGCGCGTGATCTTCGGGCTTTTCAGCTCGATGCCGGGTAGCACCGCCCGCGGCAGCGGCTTGCCAGCGGCGGCATCGGCCAACGCAAACACCCCCGCGTACAAGCGGCTGTCTTCGAAGTCCAGCTGGGTGCCCTGCTCCAGCTGGCTGCGGATTTGCGGGTTGCGCAAGCCAAGCTTGGCGCCCAGCCTGCGCGCAGCCTGCTCTGTGGTACCTGGCATGATCGCACCAGGGGCTATCAGGTCACCATCCAGTGCCAGTTGCACGCCCGTCACCTGGCTCAGCGCCGCCTGAAACGCAGCATTGCGGCTGGCGTACCAGCCTGCGTTGAAGTCGGCAAAACGGTACAGCTGGCGGTCGTAATTGGCCGGGTAACCCAGCAAGTGGGCGATGCCGAAATACATTCCGCCACGGCGGCTGAACACCTCTTGGCGGATACTGCCAGCCTGGCTGTAGGGGTAGCCCTGTGCATGCCGTTCAGCGAAGGCGACGCTCACCTGCATCGGCCCACCGGTACGCACCGGGTTCAGGCCACCGAGCAAGGTCTTGCCCAACGGCACCCGGGCGATCACCTCATCGTACAGTTCGCTGAGTTGCCGCTCGCTGCGCACCGAAAGCAGCCGCTGCTGGTAGCTCTGACCGTTGCCGGAGGGGGTTTTCAACGCGCCGTCGACGAGCAATCTGGGGATATGCAGCCGCGCCGCACGGCGGTCGATTTCCTCTCGGGCGATACGCCCCAGGTTGGGTACCTGCGGGTCGGCGTTGAAGGTGGACTCCTGCTCGGTCACCGCCAGCACCGCACACAGGTTGCTCTGGCTGGGCTCAAGGCCCTGGGCCTGAAACGCGGTCTGGATATCGTCAGCCCAACCCGCACGGTCGCGTGCCTGTGCCGGCAGCAGGCGCATGAGCTGCGCACGCACCTGCGCCGGGTCGGCCTGGGGGGTGGGTTCACGGCGCCCGGCGCAGCCTTGCAGCAGCGCCAGGGCGATCACCACGCCCATTACCGCGCGCCGGTTCAGGGCTGTTCCCCTACCAGAAACGTCTTGCTGATATGCCGGAAGGACGGGTGGCTGGCACTGCCCATCAGCTCGAACACCACCATCTCGCGGGTCACCACCTGCGCCCCGGCACCGCGCATGCGCGCCAACCCGGCGGCCTTGTTGGCCTGGGTACGGCTGTCACAGGCGTCCTCCACCACGAACACCTGCTTGCCCAGCGCCAGCAGGCCAAGCACGGTTTGCAACACGCACACGTGGGTTTCCATGCCGCAGACGATGACCTGCTCACGCGCCATCAGCTCGCTGGGCAGGCACTGAGCAGCGACGCAGGAGAAATGGTTTTTTTCAACCACCTTGGCCCCCGGCGCGGCTTCCAGCAACGGCCCGAGTGTAGGGCCAAGACCTTTGGGATATTGCTCCGAAATCACCGTCGGCAATTTCAGCTCTTCTGCCACCGTCAGCAACCAGCGAGCGCGTGCCTGGGTGCCTTCAGGGTCGCTCATGGCGCCGATGAGTTTTTCCTGGATGTCGATGACCAGCAGCGTGGCCTTGTTCGGGTCAATCAGCATTGCCTGCCCCTTGCCTGGGAAAAGCCCTAGCCTCTCCCAGGCAACCGGGGACGTCAATCAGGCGGACTGGCGCAACGGTTCCAGTGCGCGGGTCAGGGCAGCCAGTACGCGGTCTTCATGCTCGTGGATGAAGAAATGGCCGCCGCTGAACATCTGCCTGGAGAAGGCACCGCGCGTCTCCAGCCGCCAGGCGTCGAGTTGCTCATCACTGGCGCGGTCGTTTTCGCCGCCCAGCACGTGCAACGGGCATTGCAACGCAGGCCGCTGGCGGTAGGCGTAGGTGCCGCACAGCAGAAAGTCGGCCCGCAGAATGGGCAACGTCAGGCTCATCAGCTCAGGGTTGGCCAGCACTTCTTCCGGCGTACCCTGCAGTGTGCGCAGTTCGTCGAGCAACTCGGGGTCGGTTTTGGGCTCGCGCCAGTTGTTGCCATCGTAGTCTTCACGGCGGGTGGGCGCCGCCGTACCGCAGGCGAACAGCGCCAGGGGTGGGGTGCACCCCAACCCTTGCAATTCATGGGCAAGTTCGAACGCCAGCAGCGCACCCAGGCTGTGGCCAAGCAAGGCGTAAGGGGCGTTGGCCGCCAGGCGCTGCTCGGCCGCCAGTTGCCGGGCCAGGCCCTGCATGTCGGTGTGCAAGGGCTCCCCCAGGCGTGCGCCACGCCCGGGCAGCTCGACCGGGCGCACCTGCAACCAGGCGGGCAGCTTGCGCCGCCAGCGGCTATACACCATGGCGCTGGCGCCCGAGTACGGCAGGCACAGCAGGTTGACCGTGGTCACTGCGCAGCAGCTTCCGCCATTTTCTGGCGCAGGCTCAGCGGGCGCATGTCGGTCCACACCTCGTCGATGTAGGCCAGGCACTCCTTCTTCAGGCCGCTTTTGCCCACGGCGCGCCAGCCATCGGGGATAGCTTTGTAGTCGGGCCAGATCGAGTATTGCTCTTCGTGGTTGACCACGACCTGAAACTGGATGTCGTCACGGTCGAAAACGGAAGTCATTGCCTGTCTCCTTGAATGATGAGGGCCGCAGCGCCAGGGGCGCAGGGGGCTTTGAAGTAGACGTGGCAGGTTGTAAAAAAATTAGCCCCGCGTGGCAACGCTGCCCGGCATCAGGCATCGCGCAGCAAGTCATGGGTGTCGAGCAGGCGGAACGCCACCTGTGGGTTACGCTCCAGGCCCCGGCGGATGGCCGCCGGGATGGCCTGGCGAGTCTTGCGGCACAGCCCCGGCTGATCGTCCAGTTCGATGACGATGCCGCGCATGGTGCGCACCTCATGGTGGCCGGGGGCGATGTGCAGCCGGATACCGAGGTTGTCGTACAAGCGTTGCTGCAAGCGGTACAGGTCTTCGAGGGACTGGAGGTTTTCCAGCCGCTCGAGCAGGCGCTTTTCTTCCTGCCGGTTCAGCAGAAGAATGCGCTGGGCGGCCTGTGCGTGAGTGGCCAGTTGTTCACGGCCGCAGTTACAGGCACCCGGCGGGCAAGGTTGGCGCAGGGGTGCAGGGCTGGTCATCGGCCAAGCATAGCCAGTTTTATCTGCACTGTGGTCCCTGCCTTGTGGTTCAGCCCTCGACCCCCTCGACGATGATCACTTCGGCCCGAGCCACCCCCTGGCGGTGGCTACAGGCTTGCTGGTACTGGTCTGAGTGGTAGCAGGCCAGCGCCTGTTCGTAGGAGTCGAACTCGATGACCACGCTACGCTGAGGGGTGTCACGCCCTTCCACCGCCTCGCTGCGCCCACCGCGCGCCAGAAACCGCCCGCCAAACGCCTGGAACGCCGCCGGGGCACGCTGGGTGTATTGCAGGTACTGCTGAGGGTCGGTGACGTCCACATGGGCGATCCAGTAGGCCTTCATGCGTAACTCTCCTCTCGAAATGATTTTATGTATGATGGTATACCATAATAATCAACCAGCCACAGCGAGTGTGCAACATGGCTTTCAACACTGTCGATGAGATTCTCGAGGACTACCGCCAAGGCAAGATGGTGCTGCTGGTAGACGATGAAGACCGGGAAAACGAAGGCGACCTGCTGATTGCAGCCGAACGTTGCGATGCCCAGGCAATCAACTTCATGGCCCGCGAAGCCCGCGGGCTGATCTGCCTGACCCTGACTGACGAGCACTGCCAGCGCCTGGGCCTGGAGCAGATGGTGCCGGCCAATGGCAGCGTCTTCAGCACCGCGTTCACCGTATCGATCGAAGCGGCTACCGGGGTAACGACCGGTATTTCTGCCGCCGACCGCGCCCGCACCGTGGCCGCCGCGATGGCCGCGGACGCGCGCCCGGAAGACCTGGTGCAGCCGGGCCACATCTTCCCCTTGCGTGCGCGTGAAGGCGGTGTGCTGAACCGCGCGGGGCATACCGAAGCGGGCTGCGACCTGGCGCGCCTGGCCGGTTTCAGCCCGGCGTCGGTGATCGTGGAAGTGCTCAACGACGACGGCACCATGGCGCGGCGCCCCGACCTGGAAGTATTTGCAGCACGCCATGGCATCAAGATCGGCACCATCGCCGACCTGATCCACTACCGCCTCAGCAACGAACAGACCGTCAAGCGCATAGGCGAACGTGAACTGCCGACCGTGCATGGCACCTTCCGCCTGGTCACCTATGAAGACGGCATCGAAGGCGGTGTGCACATGGCCATGGTGATGGGCGACATTCGCCGCGAACAACCGACCCTGGTGCGGGTGCACGTGATCGACCCGCTGCGCGACCTGGTGGGCGCCGAATACGCCGGCCCTGCCAACTGGACGTTGTGGGCCGCCTTGCAGAAAGTGGCCCAGGAAGGTGCCGGTGTGGTGGTGATCCTGGCCAACCATGAGTCTTCCCAGGCCTTGCTGGAGCGCGTGCCGCACCTTACGCAACCGCTGAGGCCCTACCAGCGCGGCCAGTCGAAGGTGTACTCGGAGGTGGGTACCGGCGCGCAGATTCTTCAGGACCTGGGCGTCGGCAAGCTGCGGCACCTGGGGCCGCCGTTGAAATACGCAGGCCTTGCCGGCTATGAGCTGGAAGTGGTGCAAAGCATCCCCTTCGAACCCGGGATGCTGGGCTGAACCTGCGGCGCCGGGCAAAGCGCGGAGTGATGGCCGGTCGCCTCATGCCCCTTGCGAAAAGTTTGGAATACCATAATATGATATCCCGTAGACCTTGAATCTGCTGTAGCTGCTCCCCGAATACTGTTGGCGGGCGCACCACACCCCGCCTCGAATAACAAAAAGCAACGAGGGCGTAACCATGCTGTTGAGCAAACGTGTAACCGCAGTGCTGTCTGCAAGCCTGCTGACCCTGGCGTGCCAGGCTGCCCAGGCCGCCGAAAGCGTCAATTTCGTCAGCTGGGGCGGCACTACCCAGGACGCCCAGAAGGAAGCATGGGCAGTGCCCTTCACCAAAGCCACCGGCATCAAGGTGGTGCAGGACGGCCCGACCGACTACGGCAAGCTCAAGGCCATGGTGGAAAGCGGTAACGTGCAGTGGGACGTGGTCGACGTAGAAGCCGACTTTGCCCTGCGCGCCGCCAGCGAAGGCCTGCTCGAACCCCTCGACTTCACCCAGATCAAACGCGACAGGATCGACCCCCGGTTCGTCTCCGACCATGGTGTCGGCTCGTTCTTCTTCTCCTTCGTGCTCGGCTACAACGAGGGCAAGCTGGGCGCCAGCAAACCCACCGACTGGACCGCACTGTTCGACACCAAGACCTACCCCGGCAAGCGCGCCCTGTACAAATGGCCAAGTCCGGGCGTGCTTGAACTGGCCCTGCTCGCCGATGGCGTCGCCCCCGACAAGCTGTACCCACTGGACCTGGACCGCGCCTTCAAGAAGCTCGATACCATCAAGAAAGACATCGTCTGGTGGGGCGGTGGCGCCCAGTCCCAGCAACTGCTGGCCTCGGGTGAAGCCTCCCTCGGCCAGTTCTGGAACGGCCGCGTGTACGCCCTGCAGCAAGACGGCGCACCGGTGGGTGTGAGCTGGAAGCAGAACCTGGTCATGGCCGATTTCCTGGTCATCCCCAAGGGTGCAAAGAACAAGGACGCGGCCATGAAGTTCCTGGCCAACGCCAGCAGCGCCGAGGGCCAGGCCGAGTTCGCCAACAAGACCGCCTACGCCCCCGTCAACGTCGACAGCGTGGCCAAACTGGACAAGGCCCTGGCCCCGAACCTGCCAACCGCCTACGCACAGGACCAGGTCACCCTGGACTTTGCCTACTGGGCAAAAAACGGCCAGGCCATTGCTGCCCGCTGGAATGAGTGGCTGGTCAAATGAAGGTTGCCATCAACGCCCTGCACAATGCCCAAGGTGCCGCCTCGGGCACCGGGGGCAGCGCTGCGGCGCCACGGCGGGCCAGCCTTGGCCAGCGCTGGAAAGGCAGCCGCAACCTGCTGCCCGCCCTGCTGTTCCTCGGCCTGTTCTTCTTCGCCCCGCTGGTCGGCCTGTTGCTGCGTGGTGTACTGGAGCCAACCCCCGGGCTTGGCAACTATGAGCAGCTGTTCGCCAACTCCGCCTACGCCCGGGTGCTGTTCAACACCTTCTCGGTAGCCGGGCTGGTGACCCTGATCAGTGTGCTGCTGGGCTTCCCCCTGGCCTGGGCGATTACTCTGGTACCCAAGGGCTGGGGCCGCTGGCTGCTGAACATCGTGCTGTTGTCGATGTGGACCAGCCTGCTGGCGCGCACCTATTCCTGGCTGGTGCTGCTGCAGAGTTCGGGGGTGATCAACAAGATGTTGATGGCCATGGGCATCATCGATGCGCCGCTGGAAATGGTGCATAACCTGACCGGTGTGGTGATCGGCATGAGCTACATCATGATCCCGTTCATCGTGCTGCCGCTGCAGGCCACCATGCATGCCATCGACCCGATGGTACTGCAGGCGGGCTCGATCTGCGGCGCCAGCCCTTGGACCAACTTCTGGAAGGTGTTCCTGCCGCTGTGCCGCTCGGGGCTGTTCTCCGGCGCGCTGATGGTGTTCGTGATGTCGCTGGGTTACTACGTCACCCCGGCCCTGCTGGGCGGTGCGCAGAACATGATGCTGCCCGAGTTCATCATCCAGCAGGTGCAGTCGTTCCTCAACTGGGGCCTGGCCAGCGCCGCCGCCGCCTTGCTGGTGCTGATCACACTGGTGCTCTTTTACCTGTACCTGAAGCTGCAACCGGAATCCCCGGTTGGCAACGCGAGGTAAACCGCCATGCTCCTGTCTCCCAATGCCATGGGCCGCCCGCTGCGGACGGGCCTGTACCTGACCACCGGGGTGATTGCGGCCTTTCTGCTGCTGCCAGTGGTGTTCATCGTGTTGCTCTCGTTCGGCTCGTCCCAGTGGCTGGTGTTCCCACCGCCAGGCTGGACCTTCAAATGGTACGGCCAGTTCTTCTCCAACCCTGAGTGGATGGACGCGGCGCTGGCCAGCCTGAAAGTCGCCGTGCTGACCACGGTGGCGGCTGTGCTGCTGGGCCTGCCAACAGCCTTTGCGCTGGTGCGCGGCCGCTTCCCCGGGCGAGAAATGCTCTACGGCCTGTTCACCATGCCGATGATCGTGCCGCTGGTGATCATTGCCGTGGCGGTGTATGCGCTGTTCCTCAAGCTGGGCTACACCGGCACGCTGTTCGCCTTCGTGGTCAGCCACGTGATCGTGGCGCTGCCCTTCACCATCATCTCGATCATCAACTCGCTGAAGCTGTTCGACCAGTCCATCGAGGACGCCGCGGTGATCTGCGGGGCCTCGCGCCTGCAGGCCATCTTCAAGGTCACGTTCCCGGCCATCCGCCCGGGCATGATTGCAGGCGGCCTGTTTGCCTTCCTGGTGTCATGGGATGAAGTGGTGCTGAGCGTGATGATGGCAAGCCCTGAGTTGCAGACCCTGCCAGTGAAGATGTGGACCACCTTGCGCCAGGACCTCAGCCCGGTGATTGCGGTGGCCTCGACCCTGCTGATCGGCCTTTCGCTGCTTGTGATGTTCATTGCCGCCGCCTTGCGCCGGCGTACCGAAACAAACGCCTGAGCGCGCGGAGAAAAACAACAATGAGTGCAGTGATCAAAGACAACGCGCCAGGCAAGCCCCTGGTCAGCCTACGGGGCCTGAACAAGCACTACGGTGACTTTACCGCCGTGGACAACCTCGACCTGGACATTCAGGATGGCGAGTTCCTGACCTTCCTGGGTTCCAGCGGCTCGGGCAAGTCCACTACCCTGTCGATGCTGGCCGGCTTCGAAACCCCCAGCAGTGGCGAGATCCTGGTGGATGGCCAGTCGCTGGTCAATGTGCCACCGCACAAGCGTGATATCGGCATGGTGTTCCAGCGCTATTCGCTGTTCCCGCACCTGAACGTGCGCGACAACATCGCCTTCCCGCTGGCCATCCGCAAACTCGCCGCCGCTGAAACCAAAAAGCGCGTGGATGCCATGCTGAAGCTGGTGCAACTGGAACCCTTCGCCCACCGTAAACCTTCGCAGATGTCCGGCGGCCAACAGCAGCGCGTGGCCATTGCCCGAGCGCTGGTGTACGAGCCGCGCATCCTGCTGATGGACGAGCCACTCGGCGCGCTGGACAAGAAACTGCGCGAAGACCTGCAGGATGAGCTGCGCCAGCTGCACCGCCGGCTGGGCATCACCATCGTGTATGTCACCCATGACCAGGAAGAAGCCATGCGCCTGTCCCAGCGCATTGCCATTTTCAGCCACGGCAAGATCGTCGGCCTGGGCACCGGCTACGACCTGTATCAGAACCCGCCCAATGCGTTCGTGGCCTCGTTCCTGGGCAACTCCAACTTCCTGCGCATCAAGGCCACGGGCAACGGTGCCGGGCGCTTCGAGGGGCAGCCGGTGGCCATCCGCCTCACCCCGGGGCTGGTTGCCGAGCAGGATGCGCTGGTGATGGTGCGGCCTGAAAAAGCCCTGGCCCTGACCGCCGAACAGGCCGCGGCACAGCCCCTGCCAGCGGGCTGGAACGAGGTCAGCGCAAAGGTAGGCGAGGTATTGTTCCTGGGTGAAAGCCAAACCTGCCACGTGATCACGGCGGGGGGGACCGAGCTGACCGTGAAAGCCTTGTCGGCTTCCGGCATGCCGATGCAGCCAGGGGATGCGGTGCACGTGCGCTGGGCGGTGGCCGATGCGTGCATCTACACCGAATGGGCAGAGAGCGACCTGAGCAAGTCGGCCGGGGCCCATTAAAGCCTTGAACGCGGCGGTGCCACGGCGGCGCCGCTGCGCCAGCGCAGTCATATAAACATCACGCAACTGTCGTAATCTGCCGGCCACCTCTGTGTCACGGGCCTTCCGGCATGCCTCGCCTGCTCATCCTGCTGTTCAACCTGCTCCCGCTGACAGCCCTGGCCGAGCCCGTGCACCTGCGCCTGGCCGGCTCCAATACCATGGGTGCGACCCTGCTGCCTGCACTGGTGGTGGGGCAACTGCAGGCGCAGCAGGCAACCGCGGTGCACACCCAGCCAGGCCGAACCGCCAATGAAACAGTGATCACTGCCGTCGACGCCTCCGGCAGCCCCATCCGGGTCGATATAGCCGCCCACGGCAGCAGCACCGGCTTTGTCGCCCTGGGCCGCGGTGACGCCGACCTGGCAGCAGCATCGCGCCCCATCACCGAGCGCGAACAGCGCGCGCTGCACGCGCTGGGCAACCTGCGCGAGGCCGACACCGAGCAGGTGATCGCCCTGGATGGCATTGCCGTGATCACCCACCCAGATAACCCACTGGCGCAACTCACCACCGATCAGCTCGCCCAGGTGTTCTGCGGCCAGGTTCATCACTGGGAGCAGCTGGGTGTGCCCGGTGGCGCCATTCATCTCTATGCGCGGGACAACCGCTCGGGCACCTATGCCAGCTTCAAAGCGATGGTGCTGGCACCCCGTCACTGCCAATTGGCGCACAACGCCCAACGCTTCGAAGCCAGCGAACCCCTGGCCGCAGCGGTGGCCAACGACCGGCAGGCGATTGGCTTCAGCAGCCTGGCCGCCGTCCACCGGGCCAAAGTGTTGCCTGTGGCGGACGGCGATACCCCCGCCCTGCTACCCACGTCGGCGCAGGTCGCCAGTGAGGATTACCCGCTCTCCAGGCGTTTGTTCCTGTACCTGCCAGCCCACCCCAAGCCGCAGGCCATGGCCTTGGCCGAGTTCGCCCAGAGCCCTGCCGGCCAGGCGATCGTCGCCCGGCAAGGCTTCGTTTCCCAGCAGATCGAAGCGCAACAGGTAAGCACCCGCCCGACGATGCCGCCGCGCTATCGCAGCCTGGCGCAGCAGGCGCGGCGGTTGAGTGTGAGTTTGCGCTTCCAGCCAGGCAGCGCCGTGTTGGACAACAAGGCGCTGCGCGACATCCAGCGGGTCGCCCGCTACCTCGACCAGGCCGGCAAGCTGCAACGCCGGGCGGTACTGGTGGGGTTCGGTGACCCCAAGGACACCCCAGGGCGCGCAGCCCTGCTGTCACGGCTGCGGGCGCAAGCGGGGCGGCGCGTGCTGGCCCGCGAGGGTGTCGAGGTGATGGAACTGATCGGCCTGGGGGACGACCTGCCGGTGGCCGACAATGAGCGTGAGCAGGGCCGCCTGCGCAACCGTCGGGTGGAGGTGTGGGTCTACTGACAGGTGACGGCAAAGAAATGTAACAGCTGGCCACCCTCCCCGCCGGTAACCTCGTCTAGCCTGAAACCCATGTGATACCGGGCCCCTCTGACGGCTGCCAAGCCGCCATGTCGGATCACTGTTGCCTTGCAACATCGACAATCAAGGAGGGGCTCATGACAGCTCTGCACACATTGCTCACCACCCTGTTTCTTGGCACCAGCACCTGGTTGTGGCTGGTTTTCATGGCGATCGTCATCGGCCTGCTGGTGCTCGACCTGGGCGTGCTGCATCGCCAGGACCGGGAAATTGAAATGCGCGAAAGCCTGTTGCTGTACGCAGGCTACTTCAGTGTCGGCCTGCTGTTCGGCGCCTGGGTGTGGTTCCAGCTGGGTGCCCAGTCGGCACTGGAGTTCTACACAGGCTTTCTGGTCGAACAATCGCTGTCCATGGACAACGTGTTCGTCATGGCCATGATCTTCGGTTATTTCGCCGTGCCCCGCCGCTACCAGCACCGGGTGCTGTTCTGGGGTATTTTGGGGGTGGTATTCCTGCGGGCGATCATGATTGGCGTGGGCGCGGCGCTGGTGCAGAACTTTGCCTGGGTGCTTTACCTGTTCGGCGCCTTCCTGTTGTTCACCGGTATAAAAATGGCCTTGGCCAAGGATGACGACAAGCCAGACCTCGCCAACAACCCGATCTTGAAGTTCGTGCGCCGGCACATGCGCGTGACCGACGACATCCACGGCTCACGGTTTTTCGTGCAGCACACCCCGCCTGGGCACACCAAGCCGCTACGCCACGCCACGCCTCTGTTCCTGGCGCTGGTACTGATCGAATTGGCCGACCTGGTATTCGCGGTTGACAGCGTGCCGGCGATTTTTGCCATCACCCAGGACCCGTTCATCGTCTACACCTCGAACATCTTCGCCATCCTCGGCCTGCGCTCGCTGTACTTCGCCCTGTCGGCGCTGATGCACCGCTTCGTGTACCTCAAATACGCGCTGGCCCTGGTGCTGATTTTCATCGGCTGCAAGATCTTCTATCACGGCCTGGTGGGCAAAGTGCCGGCACTGCTGTCACTGGGGGTGACGTTCGGTTTGCTGCTGGGTGGGGTGGTGATGTCGCTAATCAAGACGCGGGGGCAGCAGTTGCCTGCGCAAGGGGCTGCTCAAGCGCGCGATACCACTGGGCGTAAGGAGTGTTGACCGCCATGTGCCGGTTGAAGTCCGGGCTGCCGTCGGACCACCAAACCGGCCCGCGCTCGCCCAGGGCCTCCTTGGCCGCCTGCACCTGGGCGCGTGCCTGCTGGAGCAGGCTTGAGTCACTGTGCGCCCTGGCATGTTTTACGGCGCGCCGTGCCTGCATCAGCGCATGCACCCAGGTGCTGCGCTGCGCGTCTGACAATGAGGGGTTGGAGCAGCGCCACAGCCGCCCGCGGACCACGAAGTATCGGCCGTCCGGGGTGGTGGGGTAGCGCTTGCCAGGCATTAGCGGGCCAGCCAGTTTTCCACTTCGTCGGCACCGTATTCGGCTTTCCACGACTTGAGCTTGGTGTGGTTGCCGCCTTTGGTCTCGATCACTTCACCGGTGTGCGGGTTCTTGTACTGTTTGACCTGCCGCGCACGGCGCGGCGCTTTTTGCCCAACAGCGGGTGCAGCCTTGTGTTGCCCGGCCTGCGGGTCGAGCAAATTGACGATGTCGCGCAGGCTGTACTCATACTTGGCCAACAGGTTGCGCAGTTTGGTTTCAAACTCGATTTCTTTCTGCAGCTCCGGGCTGCCTTTCATGGCTTCCAGTTCAGCAAGTTGCGACGCCAGCTTTTGTTCAAGCTGGCGGAATTCGGCGAGACGGGACATGGGCATGGTTCCTTTTTCAAGACGGCCAGGTAATAACGCGTTATCAACTGCTTAGTGGCACCGAACAGTATATTGGTTCAACACATTGTCGAACTTGCCTGGGCACCTTCAGCCTGTCGTACTCCCAGTTATAGACTGTCCCACCCCCTTTTGCCCAGCCACGCTCAATACACGCGCTGCTCCCTCACTGGGCGCCATCTGCCTCGCTGTTTAGTTCATCATCTGCACCGGCAGATACTTGCCAACCTCATACTTGCCAATCGCCGCACGGTGCACTTCGTCCGGCCCATCGGCCAGGCGCAAGGTGCGCTGCATGGCGTACATATACGCCAATGGGAAGTCCCCACTTACACCCGCCCCCCCGTGAAGCTGAATGGCGCGATCAATGACCTTCAAGGCCACATTCGGCGCGACAACTTTTATTTGGGCAATCTCGCTGCGGGCAATCTTGTTGCCCACGGTGTCCATCATGTACGCCGCCTTGAGCGTGAGCAGCCGCGCCATGTCAATTTCCATTCGTGAATCGGCGATGTTGTCCATATTGCCGCCCAGGCGCGCCAGCGGCTTGCCGAATGCCGTGCGCGACACGGCGCGCTTGCACATCAGTTCCAGTGCCCGTTCGGCCATGCCGATGGAGCGCATGCAGTGGTGAATACGGCCGGGGCCAAGCCGCCCCTGGGCTATTTCGAAACCACGGCCTTCGCCGAGGATCACATGGTCGTAGGGCACCCGTACGTTTTCGAACAGCACTTCGGCATGGCCATGGGGGGCGTCGTCGTAGCCGAACACGGGCAACGGGCGTACCACCTTCACGCCCGGCGCATCCATGGGCACCAGCACCATCGAATGCTGCTGGTGGCGCGGGCCCTGTGGGTTGGAAAGGCCCATGAAGATCATCACCTTGCAGCGCGGGTCGCAGGCCCCGGAGGTCCACCACTTGCGGCCGTTGATCACCCACTCGTCACCCTCGCGCAACGCGGTGGCCGCCATGTTGGTGGCATCCGACGAGGCCACGTCCGGCTCGGTCATGGCAAACGCCGAGCGGATCTGGCCCTGCAGCAGCGGCTCCAGCCACTGGCGCTTCTGCGCCGGGGTGCCATAGCGCACCAGCACCTCCATGTTGCCGGTGTCAGGCGCTGAACAGTTGAAAGGTTCCGGCCCCAGCAGCGAGCGGCCCATGATCTCGGCCAGCGGTGCGTATTCAAGGTTGGTCAGCCCCGCGCCGTATTCCGATTCCGGCAGAAACAGGTTCCACAAGCCTTCTGCGCGGGCTTTGGCCTTGAGGGTCTCCATGATTGCCGTGGGCTGCCAGCGGTCGCCTTCAGCAACCTGGCGCTCGAACACCGCTTCAGCGGGGTATACATGGGTGTCCATGAACGCGCTGACGCGCTCGCGCAGTGCCTGCACCTTGGGCGAATAGGCGAAATCCATCGGGGCTACCTTCATGGTTCGGGGTAAGTGAACAGAGCCTAGAGCAGCCACCCGCCATCCACCTAGTCTATTTTCGCCGTGTATTAACATTCATAACCGATATATGATCGACGAATAATTCAAACAACGAGCGGCGCCCATGAACCTCAGCAAGGTCGATCTCAACCTGTTCATCGTGTTCGATGCGATCTACACCGAAGCCAACCTTACACGCGCTGGGCAGATCGTCGGCATTACCCAGCCGGCGGTGTCCAACGCCCTGTCGCGCCTGCGCGAAACCTTCAACGACCCACTGTTCGTGCGCACCGCCCAGGGCATGGTGCCCACCCCCATGGCGCAGAACATCATCGGCTCGGTGCGCAATGCCCTGGCGCTGCTGCGCACCTCGGTGCAGGAAAGCCGCACCTTCAACCCGCAGCAGGCCAACAAGACGTTTCGTATCAGCATGACCGACCTGACCGAGGCGGTGATATTGCCCCCGCTGTTTCAGCGCCTGCGGCGCCTGGCGCCTTCGGTGCTGATCGAGAGCTTCTTGTGCAAACGGCGTGAAACCACCAAGGAGCTGGCCGCCGGCCGCCTGGATTTCGCCATTGATGCCCCGCTCAACACCGATCCCCAAGTACGGCATGTGAAGCTCATGCAGGACCGCTATGTGTGCGCGCTGCGCCAGGGCCACCCGCTGGCAGACAGCACGCTCACCCTGGAAAGCTACCTGGGCATGACCCACATTCATATTTCCAGCCGGCGCAATGGCCTGGGTTACGTAGACCTGGCCCTTGGCAAAATGGGCGTTCAGCGCAAGGTCGCCCTGCGCTCGCAGCACTACCTGATGGCCTCTCAGGTGCTGCAACAGACGGACATGGCGATGACCGTGCCCGAGCGCTTCGCCCGTCGCCACCAGCTTTGCTACAAACCACTGCCGGTGGAGGTACCCGCACTGGAAACCCACCTGTACTGGCACGAGAGCACCGACCAGGACCCGGCCAACCGCTGGATGCGCGAGCAGATCACCGAGCTGTGCGAGCGTGTGGTGGCGCAAGAAGAGAGAACGATGCAGCCTTGAGCGCGCTTACCAGGTCAGTAATGAACCCCCTGGTGGCCTAACCTTAGAAAAAAATTCTCCTTATTCCCAGCAGGGAGAATTTTTTCGCGAAATATTCTTAAAACAGGGCAACTAAAGGTAAAACCATCTTCCGGCGCCGGGTAATCTTGCTCAATCACTTGAAGCTTTCTGGCCACACACGGAATTGCCCATGCCTGACGCCCCGCTCTATTTCGACTACGCCGCCACTACGCCCGTTGATGAACGGGTGATCGAAACCATGCTCGCCAGCCTCGGGCGTGAGGCCCACTTCGGCAACCCCGCCTCCAGTGGTCACGCGTACGGCCAAGCCGCTCGCGCTGCCGTCGACCAGGCGCGCCAGCAGGTGGCAGAGCGGGTGGGCACCACGGCGGATGCGTTGGTGTGGACGTCTGGCGCAACCGAATCCAACAACCTGGCGCTCAAGGGCATCGCCCAGGGCCTGGGGCAACCTGCACACCTGATCACCAGCCAGCTGGAACACAAGGCTGTGCTGGACACGGTGGCAGAGCTTGAACGCCAGGGCTGGTCGGTCACGCGCCTGCCCCCAGACGCCGCCGGGCTGATTCAACCCGCTGCCGTGCATGCTGCGCTGCGCGCAGACACCCGTCTGGTGTCGCTGATGGCGGTGAACAACGAACTGGGTACAGTCACCGACTTTGCCGCCATCGGCGAGCGGGTGCGTGCCCACGGCGCCTTGCTGCACGTGGATGCTGCCCAGGCCGTGGGTAAATTGCCCATCGACCTGGCAGCACAGGCGGTAGACCTGATGTCGTTCTCGGCGCACAAGGTGTACGGGCCCAAAGGCATTGGCGCGCTCTACGTGGGGCCGCGGGCACGCCCCCACTTGCGTGCGCAGATCCATGGCGGCGGGCATGAACAGGGGTTGCGTTCCGGTACCCTGGCGACCCACCAGATCGCCGGCATGGGCAGCGCCTTCGCCCTCGCAGGGCAGGCGGGGGGCAGCGAATACCTACGCCTGGAGCGGTTGGCCTGGCGCCTGCGCGATGGGCTGCTGGCACTGCCCGGCGTCAGCCTCAATGGCTGCGCCCGGCAACGCGTGCCGCACACCCTCAACCTGTGTATCGACAGTACAGGGTTCAACAGCGCCGCACTGGCGACCGAGCTGGCGCTGTCGACCACTTCGGCGTGCAACTCGGCCAGCAATGCGGCTTCGCATGTGCTGCTGGCGTTGGGGCTGGATGAGCGCAAGGCACGCAACAGCGTGCGCCTGAGTGTGGGCAGGTTTACCCGCGAGGCGGATGTAGAAACCGCGATTGCAGTGTTCACCAGGGTGCTGACTGCATCCTCGGCCGCGCTCTGGTGAGGTTGCGGGGCCTCGTGAGCCCCACCCCCACTACAGGAACGTGAACACCTGTTCGGCAGGCAAGCGGGACTTGCTCAGGCCGGCGTTGAAATCTGCCTCGCCGTGATAGCCCAGGCACAACATCACCACGCTGGTCAAACCGCGCTCACGCAGCCCCAGTTCGGCGTCCAGGCGTTTGCTGTCGAAGCCCTCCATTGGGGTCGCATCCAAGCCGTAGGCCGCCGCGCCGAGCAGGGCAGTACCCAGGGCCAGGTAGGTCTGCTTTTCCATCCAGTGCTGGATGTCCTTGAGGTCATGGCGATGCAGGTCCACGTAGTGGCGCCGGCTGTTGTTCTGCGCTGCCCGTGCCTGCTCGTCGCGGAAGCGCCCGTCGGTGGCCTCCTGGGCCAACACAGCATCCAGGTGCGCCTCGGTCATGGTGGTACGGGCGCAGAAGACGATCACATGGGAGGCATCCCGCAGCTTCGGCGAGTTGTAGGCGTAGTCGGCGTCGGTACTCTTGGCCAGGCGGGCCTTGCCCTCATCGCTGCCGACAACGACAAAATGCCAGGGCTGGGAGTTGACCGAGGACGGGCTGTGGCGCAGTTGCTCGAGCAGCGCGTCAAGGGTGGCCTGGGGAATGCGACGCGATGCGTCGTAGGCCTTGGTGGTGTAGCGGCGCTTGGCCAGTGAAACGGTATCCATGGGGTGGCTCCAGGCATTTCAGGGGGACAGGTAGGCCATATTATCTTTCCTGCACCGAAGAAAAACCGGCACAATCGAGCAACACTTTTCTTGCTGGAGTGAAAATGCTGCGCCTCGCTGACCTCGAACTGTTCGTGCGCAGCAGCGTATTGGGCAGCTTTACCGCAGCCGCCCTGGAAGCTGGGTTGCTGCCCGGCCAGGTGGCCGCCGCCATCAAGCGCCTGGAGCGCGACCTGGATGTGCGCCTGTTCGCCCGCACCACCCGCAGCCTGCGCCTTACCGCCGAAGGGGAGCGCTACCTGCCCACTGCCGTGACCGCGCTGGAGACCCTGCGCCAGGGCCATGAAGACCTGCACGGCAACCCAGGGACGCTGCGCGGCACCCTGCAGGTGTCGGCGCCCTCGGACCTGGGCCGCAACATGTTGCTGCCGTGGCTCAGCGCGTTCCGCCGCGCGCACCCCGCCTTGCACCTGCGCTTTCTGTTGTCTGACCAGATTGCCGACCTCAACCGTGACCCGGTGGACGTTGCCATCCGCTATGGGCGCAATCAGGACGCCAACTACATCGCCCTGCCCCTGGCCGACTGGAACCGCCGGGTACTGGTGGCCTCGCCCGCCTACCTGAACAGGCATGGCCGGCCGCAGACGCCCGATGCCCTGCAGCAACACGCCTGCCTGCTGTACATGCAATATGGTCGCGTGTATGACAAATGGCAGCTGGGTAACCGCACGGTGCAGGTGCGCGGGCCGCTGGTCAGCGACGACGCCGATGTGATTCGCCGGCTGGCGATTCTGGGGGAAGGTATCGTCTACAAGTCCTGGCTGGATGTGAGCAACGACCTGGCCAGCGGCGAGCTGGAAATCGTCCTGCCCGACCTGGCAGGCGAGCCGACCCCGGTCACGCTGGTATGCCCACACCGCAAGCAACTCACCCCCGCGGTCGGCCAGTTGCACCTGTGGTTGCGTGAACGGTTCGAGGCGCTGCGGCGCAGTTGCACAAACCTTCCAGACTGATGCGGGCAGCTGCGCTAAGGTAGCTGTTTACCCTGGGTGGAGACGGCCATGGGCAACTGGATCGACCTGAAAACGGACGCTGATACCGGCATCGAGTCGGTGCGCGCGCACTTTGTCGGGCATGCCTATGATCCCCACTGGCACGACAGCTTTCTGGTTGGCGTTACCGAGCAGGGGGTGCAGCAATTCAATTGCCGCCAGGTACGCCACCGCAGCACCCCTGGGCAGGTTTTTCTGCTGGAGCCCGGTGACATTCACGATGGCCTGGCCCCGACCGAGGATGGGTTCACTTACTCGACGCTGTACCTGCAGCCTGCCTGGCTGGACCAGCAACTGCGTGCACTGTTCGAACAGGTGCCCCGCGACAGCCTGCCGAGCTTTGCCGATACCCTCAACCACGACGTGCAGCTGGCCCAGGCCACCGCCCTCGCCTTCCAGGCGGTGCACCAGCAGGACCTGCGCATCGTCCGGCAGAGCGCGACCGACGCATTGCTGGCCAGCCTTACCCGCCACCTGCACTGGCGCCGCCGCCAGAACCCCGACCCGCGCCTGCCGCTGACAGCGCAACGGGCACGGGACTACCTGCATGACAACCTGGAGCGTGATATCGGCCTGGAGGAGCTGGCACTTGCCTGCGGCATCGACCGTTTTCGCCTCACCCGTGCATTCAAGGCCGCGTTCGGCCTGGCACCCCACGCCTACCTTATCCAGCTGCGCCTGGCCCACGCCCGCCGCCGTCTGGCGCTGGGCCAGCGCCCAGCCGACGTGGCGATTGCCCTGGGCTTTGCCGATCAAAGCCACCTGGGGCGCTGGTTCCGCCGCGCCTACCAGCTGACCCCGGCGCAGTACCGCAGGCTTTGCTCAAACCTTCCAGACTGACACGCAGTAACCCGTGAGCATGGTGCTTCTTTGACAGGAGCCCATTCCATGACCCCTACCCTTTTGCCATTCATGCTCTTTGCCCTGGTAGCCAGTATCAGCCCTGGCCCCACCAATCTGTTGATCCTTGCACGGGGCGCCAGCCTGGGCCTGCGGGCGACCCTGGCGCCCGTCATGGCCGCCTGCACCGCCGCAGCTGCCATCGTGCTGGTGGTTGGCCTCGGCATGGGGGAACTGTTGCTGCGCCATCCATTAGCCCGGCAATTGATGACGTGGGGTGGTGTGCTGTGGCTTACCTGGCTTGCCTGGCAACTGCTGCGCAGCCCGGCAGGGGTTGACTCACGCGCTGGAGGGCGTGGGTTCGATGCGCTGAATGCCGCCGCCCTGCAGGTGATCAACCCCAAGGTATGGTTGATGGCCGTCGCCGTGATCGGGGTGTTTGCCACACCCTCGGTCGCAGTGTGGCAACTGGCGCTGCTGTTTTTGCTGATTGCCCTGCCATGCATGGCCGCGTGGGCGTTGCTGGGTGCCGGCAGCGCCAGGTGGCTGGCACCCCGGCGCATGCGCGTGTTCAACCAGGTTCTGGCCCTGGCCTTGCTGGTTTCGGCCTGGGCAGCGGTGTTGCTCTGATCAGTGCATCAATGCCTGCCGGAAGCGTTTGCTGCTGCAAGAGGCCAGCACCAGCCCCACCAGCGCCACCGCACCCCCTACCAGGCCTATGTTGGCCACGCCCATCTGGCTGCTGACGATACTGCCTAACAAGGCACCGCCGCCGATGCCGATGTTGTAGATACCCGAGAACAACGCCATCGCCACGTCCGTTGCGTCCGAAGCCAGCTTCAGGGTTTTGGACTGCAGTGCCAGGCTGAAGCTGAGGATGGCCACCCCCCAGAACATGCTCAGTGCGGCAAAGGCGTAGAAGTTGCCCGCAAATGGCAGCAGCAACAACAGGCAGGCGGCGAGCAGGCCAATCGAGCCCACCAGAAAACCTTGAGGGAAACGGTCGCTGTAGCGGCTGAACAGGAACGAACCGACCACGCCCGCACCGCCGAACAGCAGCAGAAGCAGCGTGGTGCGCTCACCGCTGAGCTGCGCCACATGCAAGGCGAAGGGTTCGATGTAGCTGTAGGCGGTGAACTGTGCAGTAATCACCAACGTGACCAGGAGGTAGGTGATGACCAGCGCCGGGCGTTTGAACAGGATGGGCAGGCTGCGCAGCGAGCCAGAATTCTGGCTGGGCAGCAACGGCAGTGACTTCATCAGGCACAGCATGGTGGCCAGCGCTACCCCGGCAATGCTCAGGAAGGTGACCCGCCAGCCCAGCGCCTCGCCCACCACGCGCCCCAGGGGGATGCCCAGCACCATGGCCAGGGTGGTGCCGGTGGCCAGCAGGCCCAGCGCCTTGGCCTGCTGGCCAGGCGGCGCCACGCGCACCGCCAGTGATGCAGTAATGGCCCAGAACACAGCATGCGCCAGCGCGATGCCGATTCGGCTGACCAGCAGCATGGCAAAACTCTGCGACAACCACGACAGCAGGTGGCTGACGATGAACACCACGAACACGAACAGCAGCAGCCGACGCCGCTCCACGTTGCGGGTCAGCAGCATCATCGGCAATGAAGCCAGCGCCACCACCCAGGCATAGATGGTCAGCATCAGGCCCACCTGGGCGGTACTCATGTCGAAACTGCGGCCAATGTCACTCAGCAACGCCACCGGTACGAACTCGGTGGTATTGAAGATGAAGGCGGCCAGCGCCAGGGCGATGACGCTCAACCAGCTGCCCGTACCCTCGGTAGGAGGCAGGTGGGTGGGGGTGGGTCCGTTCATGAAAAACCGGTTCTCCGCAGGCAAGGCAACACCACGCACGCCTGGCACCTGCTGGTCGCGGGAGGGGCGCACGTTTTGTTATTGGAAGGAATGCAGGCATGGTACGCGTCAAACCAGGGCCTCACAACCGCAGGGCCGAAGGAGTAACATGCGCGCAATTTCAGAAACGCGTGGGCAACAAGGAGTTCCATCCACTCATGGACAAGCAGCATCCCCAGCAGCAGTGGCAGCAGGCAGTCACGGCCTATGCTCAGGCCATCAACCAGTACGTTGCCCAAGGGCAGGCACAGGGCTGGGATCACCTCGAAGAGCCGCAGCCACCTGCCACCGATCACTTGCTCGACGCCTGGCTGGCGGCCCTGCAATCGGCCAATCGGCCAGGCGTGGATGAGCAGGCGCACCAGGCATTCCGCCAGGCCTGGCCACCGGCCCACCAACCCTTGGTGCCGTTGCTCGATGAGCACGCCCAGGGGATCGCCACACTCCTGTTGTTGGACGACGGCAGCGTGCTGGCGCGCATCGGCATGCCCCATGAAAAAGGCCAGGTGGTGCGGATCGACGGCAACAACGTCACACCGGTGATCGGCGTCGAGCACTTTGGCCGTTGCCCTGAGCGCCGCTATTTCGCCCTGGCCAACGCCGAAGGTGTACGCGTAACCGATGGCTGGGGCGGCCCGCTGGTGCAACGCCTGGCCTGGCCCAGCGGCCTTGAAGGGCTGCCCAAGGGCTACCCGTTCGAACCGTTTGAAATGCCACCTACCCCAACCGCGCTGATCCCGTTTGCCAATGGCCAGCAGGTGCTGCTGGTCAGCGACGAGGGCATTTTCCTGCTGGCTGCCCACGGCGCAACACGCCTGCTCCCGCAACAGCAGCAGGTGCTCGATGACCTGGCCGAGGGTATCGACCCCGATGATATCAACCTGGGGCTGAGCATGGCCCATGGCACGGTATCGGCCGACGGGCGCCTGATCGTGGTGGGTGACCAATGCAGCCGGCACTTGGTGCTGGACGACAACCTGCAGGTGCTGGCGCAGGTGGGCCCGGTGAGCGAGTACCCGCACTTTGCGCTGTTCAACGCCGCAGGTGACCAATTGATGCTCAATGCCTGCCACTTCTACAGTGGTGCCACGCTGGCAGTGCGGGTGGCCGACCTGCCGGGGCTGGATACCGATTACTACAGCGACGACCCACGCACGCCTGTGATCCAGGAAGGTGCACGGGTGTATGCCGGGGTGGCGCGTGAGGGGGAGTACATCGTCGGCGACGCCTATGGCTATCTGCGGGCGTTCGCCGAAGACGGCAGTGAGCGCTGGCAGCACTTCATCGGGTCAACCCTGTGTGCCCTGGACATCAGCCGCGACGGGCGCACGGTGGTAGCCGGGACCTATGCCGGGTTCGTTGCGGTGATCGCGCTGGACACCGGGCGGCCTGACTGGCAGATCGGCACCGGCCCCCATGCTGAAACACAGCGTTGGCTGTTCTGGAAAGGCTGGGACAAACCGCTGCGCTGGTAGCACAGGTTGCCCGCACCCTGGCGGGTACGGGCAACCTGCAGGTCAACCCTGGAGGGTGGCCATGTCGATGACGAAGCGGTATTTCACGTCGCCAGCGATCATGCGCTCGTAGGCCTGGTTGATATTGCGGATATCCAGCATCTCGATATCGCAACGGATGTCGTGCTGGGCGCAGAACTCCAGTACCTCCTGGGTTTCGGCAATCCCGCCGATCAACGAGCCGGCCAGCACCCGGCGTTTCAATACCAGGTTGGCTGCATGCACGGCGGGGTCGATGGGCTCGATCAGGCCCACCAGAATGTGCACGCCATCGAACTTGAGGGTTTCCAGGTAGGGGTTGAGGTCGTGCTGCACCGGGATGGTGTCGAGCAGGAAGTCGAAGCGACCGGCCGCCGCGCTCATCTGCTCGGCATCGCTCGACACGATCACATGGTCAGCGCCCTGGCGGCGAGCCTCGGCTGCCTTGGCCGCCGAGCGGGTGAACAGGGTCACTTCCGCACCCAACGCCTTGGCCAGCTTGATGCCCATGTGCCCCAGGCCGCCCATCCCAAGGATGCCCACCTTGTGCCCAGGGCCTACGCCGTGGTGCTTGAGCGGCGAATAGGTGGTAATGCCAGCGCACAGGATGGGCGCTGCGCTGGGCAGGTCCATGCCGTCGGGGATGCGTACCACGAAGTGTTCGCTGACCACGATGCTGCTGGAGTAGCCGCCCATGGTATTGCTGCCGTCCACCCGGTCCGGGGTGGCGTAGGTCATGGTCGGGCCTTCGAGGCAGTATTGCTCCAGGTCCTTGGCGCAGGCCTCGCAGTGGCGGCAGGAATCGACCATGCAGCCCACACCCACCAGGTCACCCACCTTGTGCCCACTCACCTGGTCGCCCACCGCCGTGACACGGCCGATGATCTCGTGGCCAGGCATCAAGGGGTACACGGCAATCCCCCACTCGTTACGGGCCTGGTGAATGTCGGAGTGGCAAACGCCGCAGTAGAGGATTTCGATGGCGACGTCATCCGGGCGCGGGCTGCGGCGCTCGAAGGTCATGGGTGCCAGTGGGCTGGTCGGGGTTTGGGCAGCGTAACCGATGGCTGTATACATACTGGGCCTCGCAGTGAAGTGAAACGATTCAGGCGAGCCATTTTGCTTGCTCGACGCCCCCTCGCCCACAGCTGATCCTCCGGCATGCATGCCTGATTCTCCGGGAATCCGGTTTTGCATGTGGCGCCGGGCTGTCAATCTGCGATCATCGTACTGTCCGATTCTCTGCCCTGGTGCTCCATGCAACTGACCCGCCACGTCGACGCCAATGCGCCGCTCTGTTCGCTAATCCGCCGCCTGGCCACGCGCCCGGGGTTCGTCCCTACCCATTTGCCACAGGTGCAGGTGCTGAGCTGGGACCATTACGTCGCCAGCAGCCCGCAGATCTACGAACCCAGCCTGATGATCCTGGCCCAGGGCAGCAAGCTGGCCCGCCTGGGGCCGCGCACGCTGGAATATGGCGCCGGCCATTACCTGGTGCAGGCGCTGTCGGTACCGTTCATGTGCGAAACCTTCGCCACGCCTCAAGCGCCATTGCTGGGCGTGGCCGTGGACATCGACCGCTCGGTGCTCAGTGAACTGGTGCAGCGCATGGACTTGCCAGCGGGCGGTGTGGTGCAGGCCCAGACACCCCAGTCGATGACCTCAGCGGCGCTGGACGCGCCCATGCGCGACAGCGTGGAGCGCCTGCTGCATTGCCTGCAGGACCCGCTGGACGCCAAGGTGCTGGGCCCGGCGCGGGTCCGCGAAGTGCTGTACACCGCCCTGCGCGGCCCGCAGGCCGGGGTGCTGCGGGCCTTGGTGGAGCAGCAAGGGCACTTCGCCCGCATCGGTGCGGCGCTGGCTCACCTGCGCGAGCATTACAGCGAGCCTCTGAACGTTGAGACCCTCGCTGCACGGGCCAATATGAGCGTGTCGACGTTCCACGAGCATTTCAAGCGCTGCACCGACATGGCGCCCATGCAGTACCTGAAGCGCCTGCGGCTGCTCAAGGCGCAGCAGATGCTGATTGGCGAAGGGCTGGGGGTGGCGCAGACCGCGCATCGGGTGGGCTACCAGAGCACGTCGCAGTTCAGCCGCGAATACAAGCGCCAGTTCGAGCACAGCCCAGGGGAAGAGCTGCCGTACAAGAGCTTGCCGGTCTGACCTGCTGCACACACAGCACCCACCCCGGTTCACCCGGCCAACGACCACCGCGCCAACGGGGTGTAGGCCCCCTTTCGCGACTCGTAGAGCACAAACTCCCGCGCCAGAAGGTAGAAATCCGGGGCGGTGGGCGCTTCCGGGGGCTGCCCCCGATAATCCCTGGACAACGTCAGGTGCGGGCGGTAATCCCGGCTGCTCACCTGCACCCCCAATGGCAACAGGGCCTGCTGCAAGCCGTACACCAGGTGCAACAGGGCCGGCGGGGTGCTCTGTGCTTCCAGCACCAGTGCGCCAGCCTTCTGCCAGACCTGCAAGCGATCAAGCAGCAGCCTGGGCGCGCTGCCTGGGCGGGCGAGCTGGTCCACCGCCGCACAGATCGAGGGCACCAGGGCAGCGTCCACATCGCCCAGAAACAGCAGCGTCACATGGAAGTTGGCAGCCGGCACCGGCTTGCCATTACGCAGGGCCAGACCGCGGCGCCAAGCGGCCAGATCGCGGCGCTGGGCGTCCCCCACCGGCACTGCAAAAAAGAGCCGCTTGAATGGGCTGCCACTAAGGCGGGTGTCCTGAGCCATATGATCTCCTTGACCTTTGGGGCGCGGTTAACGCCCCCATCATTACACTTAAGTCGCCCGGCTGTTTCGTAACAATAAGTACAAACTGCCTTGGCGATTGTTTATGCTGGCGGGCTTATGCCATGGCGCATGGCCATTTTTCGACAAGTAAACGTCCATGAAAATTGCACTCGTACTTATCTTCGCCCTCTCGATCGCCTACGTTCACCTGCGCGGTCGGGTTCGTCACAAGCTGACGCGGCAGCTGGGCGACCATTCCAGCTTCCTGGCCCCCGTCAACAGCTTCCTGTACCTGTTCTCCAAGCACCCGGCCAGGCCCTACCTGCCCGTTGAAGCCTTCCCGGAGCTGCAACCGCTGCAGGACCACTGGCAGGAGATCCGCGAGGAAGCCCAGCAGTTGCTGCAGGTTGGCGAGATCAAGAAGTCCGACAACTACGATGACGTGGGCTTCAACTCGTTCTTCAAAACCGGCTGGAAGCGCTTCTACCTGAAGTGGTACGGCGAGAGCCACCCATCGGCAATGACCCTGTGCCCGCGCACCACGGAACTGCTGCAAGGCATCGGCACGGTCAAGGCCGCGATGTTCGCCACCCTGCCGCCAGGGGCCAAGCTGGTGCGCCACCGCGACCCGTATGCAGGCTCGTACCGCTACCACCTTGGCCTGGACACGCCCAACGATGACGGCTGCTACATCGATGTGGACGGCCAGAAGTACTCCTGGCGCGATGGCCAGGGGGTGGTCTTCGATGAAACCTATATCCACTACGCCGCCAACACCACCGAGCACAACCGCATCATCCTGTTCTGCGACGTCGAGCGCCCCCTCAAGTACCGCTGGGCAACCGCGTTCAACCGCTGGTTCAGCCGCAATGTGATGGCAGCCGCCGCCGCGCCCAACGATGCCGGTGACAAGACCGGTGGCATCAACCGCCTGTTCACCCGCATCTACAAGATCCGCGAGCGCGGCAAGGCGCTGAAAAAGCGTAACCGCACGCGCTACTACCTTGAAAAATGGGCTGTGGTCGCCGCAGTGGTGCTGGTGTTCATCTACATCTGAAGGCCGTTTGGAGTAACCGCATGATCCATATCCGCCCGATGACCGCAGACGATTTCGAGCGCTTCTGGCCCACCCTGCAGGCCACGGTGCAGGCCCGGGAAACCTACGCGCTTGACCCGCAGATGAGCCCCGAGCAAGGCCGCCACTTATGGCTGGAGCTGCCCCTGCATACCTGGGTGGCAGAGGAAAACGGGGAACTGCTGGGCTCGTACTACCTCAAGGCCAACGCCGCAGGGCCTGGGGCGCACGTGGGCAATTGCGGCTATGTGGTCACGCCGCAGGCGCGTGGCCGCGGAGTGGCGCGTCTCATGTGCGAGCATTCGCAGAAACTGGCGCGCCAGGAAGGCTTTCTGGCCCTGCAGTTCAACTCGGTGGTCGCCAGCAACGAGGTGGCCGTTGCCCTGTGGCACAAGCTGGGTTTCGAAACGGTAGGCCGCTTGCCCAAGGCTTATCGCCATGCCCACCTGGGGCTGGTGGACTGCTTGGTGATGTACAAGTGGCTGGCCGATGAGCCAGTGGTGGAAACCCCGTCCCTGCTGATCGGGCGCAAGAACATCGAGGCGCGGGTGTCACGCAGACGCGGGCGGTAGTACCGCCAGCCGCGCCGGCCCCGCATCGTTCAGCGGGGCCGGGCACCTGGTTTAGAAGGCCAGGCCCACTTTTACACCGAACTCGTCACGCTTGAGCTTGGTGTTGTCGGCAACCGGCGAGTTATCGTCCAGCTTGTACTCGGTGCGGGTGTAGTACACACCGGCCTGCACCGGCATGGCGCCCTGCTGGTTCATCAGCATCGTGACTTCAGCATAGGGGTTGGTGCGGTCTTTCAGGTCAACCGTGTCGCTGCCGAAGTCATCCACTTTCAGCCGTGCGCGGCCGTCCAGGGTGTGACGGGCACCCACTTCCACGCGCAGGGTCGAGGCGTCGAACTGGTGGTTGTAGCCCAGCGCGGCCTTGGCGAACGGCGACTTGAGGGTGAGCTTGGTGTCCAGGTCGTTGATCTCGGGCTCGTAGCGCGACCAGCTGTAGCCGCCGCCGACGGTCACGTCGACGAAGTTGCGCGCGTCCAGCGCCGCACGCCAGCCAAGGTCCAGGTCAGCCTGGGCTTCCTTGAGCTTGTTGTCGTTCTTCTTGCCGTATTTGGCCTCTGCGCCGATCTGGTAGATGAAGCCGGATTCGGCAGTCATCTTGTTGCCGAAGGTGGCAAATACACCGCCCTGGCCCATGTGATCCTTGTCCGTTTCGCTGCCGCCTTCGAACTTGAACTTGTCGTAGGAGCCCAGCAGGCCCAGGGTGAACAGCGGGTCCGTGCTTGGCGCTGCGGTGGCAGCCAGCGGGGCGGCGACCAAGGCGAGCAGGCAGGTGTGGCGCAGCAGGTTACGAGCAGACATGCGAATAGTCTCCATGACGTATTGACGGGTTGTGCACGAGCGCTTCGAGTGCGGTCTGTTCAGAAAAGTTCGAAATAAAAACACCTGAATCGCGAACGCCGTTCAAAGGCCCTCTGAAGGCCCACAACCCGCGCATTTGACGCCCGCGCTGTTCAGTGGTCAGATGCGCGCCAGATTCAGGTGCCCTGCGCCGCCGTGCGCAGGGTGAAACGGGAAGCCGGTGCGTTGTGTAGCCACGACAAGTCCGGCGCTGCCCCCGCAACGGTAAGCGAGCGAACCTTTCGACACACCACTGTGCACCTGCATGGGAAGGTGAAAGGTTCATGCCCCTCGCAAGCCCGGAGACCGGCCTGAAGCTCCCTATGGCAACCCGCGGTGGGCGGGCGCAGGCCAGTGCCTGTGCGCGCCTGCGTGCCAGGTGCGCCTTTGCGTGTATTCCACCGGGATTCCTTCTTTCCTGCAGCAGTGGAACGACATGTCCCGTATCTTCAAGCTACACCCCTTGGCGGCCTGCCTGGCCGTCGCCGTGCCGGCCCAGGCCGACACCCTCCCGGCAGCGGCCCTGGCCCTGCCCTCCACGGCGGTCACAGGTGCCTATGACAGCGCGGCCGCCAACTTGGCAACGCCCAGCCAGGCAGGGTCGCGCCTTGGCCTCAGCACGCTGGAAACCCCGGCCAGTACCAGCACCCTTGGCACCGCCGAGATCCAGGAGCGCAACAATGCCACCGTGCAGGAGGCCGTCACGCGCTCGCCCGGCATCACCTTCATCGGCTCACCGGGCGATGGCGGCACAGGGCTGTCTGCCCGTGGTTTCACCGGCCACGGCTCGGTCATGACCTTGTTCGACGGCGCACGCCTGTACGCCGGGGCGGGCACCCAGACCTTCCCGGTGGACCCGTGGATGGTCGAGCGCATCGAGGTGATCCGCGGCCCGGCATCCGTGCTGCACGGCGAAGGGGCGACCGGCGCGGTGGTCAACGTGATCCCCAAGAAACCCCTCGCCGGCGAGGTGCGCAACCACCTGCGTGTGGGGTATGGCTCCTGGGACCGCCAGCAAGTAGGCCTGGACAGCGGTGGCAGCCTGAGCGAACGCCTGAGCTACCGGGTGAACCTGAACCAGCAAGCAGGCAACGGTTGGGTCGACCGCACCCCCTCCCGTAGCCAGGCCCTGAGCATGGCACTGCGCTTCGACGCCAGCGAGGACCTCAGCTTCACCCTCGCCCACGACCGCGGTGACGCCACGCCAGCCAATTACTACGGCACGCCGCTGATCGACGGCCACTACCACAGCAGCCTGCGCAGCAAGAACTACAACGTGCAGAATGACCAGCAGCACTACGTGGACCAATGGACGCGGCTGACCAGCGAGTGGGCGCTGAACGATCATGTCGCCGCCAGCAACCAGCTGTACTACATCAACAGCCGTCGCCAGTGGCGCAACGCCGAGGACTACCGCTGGGCCCCCGAGCAGGGCCTGCTGCTGCGCGGCAGCTTCCTGCAGATCCGCCACGACCAGGAACAGTTCGGCGACCGCCAGACCTTCGATTTCGACCACGCCTTGTTCGGCCTGCCGAGCAAGACGGTGATCGGCGCCGAGTACAACAAGGTCCGGTTCAATGTGGACAGCAACGCGCCCTATGACGACATCGGCGGTGATTACATCGACCCGTGGCAGCCCCGCCCAGGGCCGTTCCAGAGTGCATCGCCGTTGCGGCCACAGACCCTTTCGACCACGCACACCTTTGCCCTGTTTGCCGAGAACCGCCTGCAACTGACCGACAAGCTGGCACTGGTGACCGGCCTGAGGCGGGATCAGAACCACATCGACCGGGACAACCTGGTGGATGGCAGCCGCAGCGACCGCAGCCTGCAGGGCGGCAACTGGCGCGCGGGGCTGGTGTATGCACTCAGCGAGGAGGTAGCGGTGTATGGCCAGTATTCCACCAGCCAGGACGGCGTCGACAACCTGATCAGCCTGCGCCCTTCGCAGATGCACTACGCCCTCACCGAAGCCAGGCAGGCCGAGGTGGGGTTGAAGCAACGGTTCTGGAACGGCCAGGGCGAATGGACGTTGGCGGCTTACCACATCGTCAAGAAGAAGCTGCTTGTGGATGACCCGCTCACCCACGAACAACAGCAGGCAGGCCAGCAGACCTCCGACGGGTTGGAAGCCACCCTGGAACTGGCGCTGGCGCACCACTGGCAGGTGTCGGCCAACGCGGCGTTGCTGCGGGCGCGCTATGACCAGTTCGAGGAAAACGTCGGTGGGGTGAACCTGGACCGCTCGGGCAACCGCCCGGTCAACGTGCCCAGGCGCACCGCCAACCTGTGGCTGAGCAAAGGCCTGGGCCAGCAGGTACAGGCCGGCATCGGCGCGCGCTTTGTCGATGAACGCTATGCCAACAACGCCAATACCCAGAGCGCCCCGGGCTACACCGTGGTCGATGCCAACATTGCCTGGCAGGTGCAGCCGGATGTGCGGCTAGGGCTGCAGTTGAACAACCTGTTCGACCGCCAGTACGTGGTGTCGGCATTCAGTGGCGAGCAATGGCTGATGGGCACGCCCCGGTCGTTGTTCGCCACGGTGGACTACCGCTTCTGATAAAGCCGCCGTCGCCATGCGGCGGCGTACTCCACCCATACCACGGCCGGCAAAAATGCCTACCGTGACAGCATGCATTGGTTATAAGATAACGTTTCATTTGATACTCACCTTGCCAGCGAAATTTCATGACAAGCGCAAACGCCACCCCCACCCTGCTCACCCAGCGCCTGCAGAGCATCGATGCCCTGCGCGGGCTGGTGATGCTGTTCATGCTTCTGGACCATGTGCGCGAAACGTTCTTCCTGCACAAACAGGTCAGCGACCCGATGGCCATCGACACCACCGAGCCCGCGCTGTTCGTCAGCCGCACCCTCGCCCACCTGTGCGCCCCGGTGTTCGTCCTGCTCACCGGGCTGTCTGCCTGGCTGTACGGCGAGAAGCACCAAGGCCGTGCCGATGTCGCGGCCTTTCTGTTCAAGCGCGGGCTGTTTCTGGTGGTGCTGGAATTCACGCTGGTCAACTTCGCCTGGACATTCCAACTGCCGCCTACAGTCATCTACCTGCAGGTGATCTGGGCCATAGGCATCAGCATGATCGCCCTGTCGCTGCTGGTATGGCTGCCACGGGCCGCTTTGCTGGCGCTGGGCGCGCTCATCATTGCCGGGCACAACCTGCTGGACGGCGTGCATTTCGATACAGGCGCCGCTCTGCATGTGCCTTGGGCGATCCTGCATGACCGTGGCTGGCTGGAGGTGTCGGAGCACCTGCGCCTGCGCACCTCCTACCCGGTGTTGCCGTGGGTGGGTGTGATCGCCCTTGGCTATGGCCTTGGGCCTTGGTTTGGCCGCGCCAGCCAACCTGCGCAGCGTCAGCAACGCCTGCTGCTGGCTGGCGCAGGCACGTTGCTGGGCTTTGTGTTGCTGCGCCTGTTCAATGGCTATGGCGAAGCGCCCTGGGCGGCCTACCCGAATGTTGTGCAAACCCTCATGAGCCTGTTCAACATCACCAAATACCCCCCGTCGCTGTTGTTCCTGGCCTTGACGCTGGGCACCGGCCTGTTGCTGCTGCGCGGCTTCGAGCGCGCCGGCCAGGCCCGCTGGGTCGCTGCGCTGGCCGTGCTGGGGGCGGCGCCGATGTTCTTCTACCTGCTGCACCTATACGTGCTCAAGGTGCTGTACCTGGCAGCGGTCGCTGTGTTTGGCCTGAACCAGGGCGCGTACTTCGGCTTCGACAGCATCGGCGCCGTTTGGGTGGGGGCGGCATTGCTGGCCCTGGCGCTGTACCTGCCCACCCGCAGGTTCGCCCGCCTGAAGGCGCGCAGGCGGGACATTGCCTGGCTGAAGTATTTCTAAAAGCGTTTCACCCGGCGGCGTGATGGTCTACCATGCGTGCCGCCGGTTTCCATCACGGAATCAATAGGGAATCCCAGGCCCCGTTCCACAGGGCCAAACGGAACTGCCCCCGCAACTGTAAGTGCCGAGCCTGCTCCCTGCATGCCACTGGGTCACACACCCGGGAAGGTCGGAGCCAGGCCATGACGCACCAGTCAGGAGACCTGCCGGCACCTATATCACCAACCGGCGGGGTGTCCGGGATGGGCTTTGCGTTTTGCCTTCTGCTACCGGCAGGGGCTCGGCGATGCCTGCCCGCACGTTCCTTCGGTGAACTGCCCGATAGGAGATCGCCCCGCATGCTGCCCCGTATTGCCACCCTGCTCGCCGGCCTGGGCTTTGCCGGCCTGGCCCAGGCTGCCGCTACCCACTACCCGCTGACCCTCGACAACTGTGGCAAGCCGCAGACCTTCGACCACGCGCCGCAGCGGGCCGTGACCATCGGCCAGGCCGGCAGCGAGATGCTCTATGCACTGGGGCTGGGCGACAAGCTGGTGGGCACCTCGCTGTGGTTCAACGACGTGCTGCCTGAGTACCAGGCGCAGAACGCCAAGGTACCGCGCCTGGCCGACAACGACCCCAGCTTCGAAGCGGTGGTGGGCAAGCGCCCGCAACTGGTGGCTACCCAGTTCGAATGGATGATCGGCGCCCAGGGGGTGGTGGGTACCCGGGAACAGTTCGACGAGTTGCGCATACCGACCTATGTGATGCCGTCGGACTGTGAAGGCAAGGACAACCTGGTGGGGGCCGATGGCACGCGCCTGCAGGCCTTTCAGGTAGACAGCATCTACAAAACCGTCAGCCAGCTGGCCGAAATCTTCGATGTGCAAGACCGCGGCACTGCCCTGAACGCCGAGTTGAAAGGCCGGCTGAACAGCGCCCTGGGGCAACTGGCGGGCAAGGACCTGTCGCAGACCTCGGCGCTGTTCTGGTTCTCCAGCGCCGACCTGGACATCGACCCCTACGTGGCCGGCCGCCAGGGCGTGGCCGACTTCATGCTGCGCACCCTGGGGGTACGCAACGTGGTCGAATCCACTGAAGAATGGCCGACCGTAGGCTGGGAAACCCTGGCCAAGGCCAACCCGACCTGGTTGATCGTCGCACGCATGGACCGCCGCCGCTTCCCGGCCGACGATTACCAGAAAAAACTCGAATTCCTGCGTAACGACCCGGTCACCCGCAACATGGATGCGGTGAAAAACGGGCGCATCATTGTGCTGGATGCTGAAGCCATGCAAGCCGGCATCCGCCTGTTCCGTGGCCTGCAAACCCTGGCAACGGCGTTCGCCAGCGGTCACGCAGCCCAGTGACCAGCCGCCTGCCCTTCACCGCCGTGGTGGCCGTGGCCGCCCTGCTGACTGCCTTGCTGGCAGGCACCGCCATTGGTGAAAGCAACCTGTCACCCAGCCTGGTTGGCCAGGTGCTGGCCAACCACCTGTGGCAGGCGGGCTACGCGGTGGACCCGATTGATGCCGGCATCGTCTGGAACTACCGCCTGACCCGCACCCTGGTGGCCGCAGCCTGCGGCGCTGGCCTGGCGACCTGCGGCGTGATTCTCCAGGCCCTGCTGCGCAACCCGCTGGCCGAGCCCTATCTGCTGGGCCTGTCGGCAGGTGCCTCGACCGGCGCAGTGCTGGTCGGCTTGCTGGGCCTGGGCAGCATGGCGTTGAGCATGTCGGCAGGGGCATTCATCGGCGCACTGGCGGCATTCGCCCTGGTGCTGGTACTGGCCCGGGCCGCCAGCCCGGCCGGCAACAACGCCCAGGTCATTCTGGCGGGCATTGCCGGCTCGCAGCTGTTCAACGCCCTCACCGCCTTCCTCATCACCAAGTCGGCCACCGCGGAGCAAGCGCGGGGCATTCTGTTCTGGTTGCTGGGTAACCTGAGCGGTGTGCGATGGCCGTCAGTGTGGCTGGCGGTACCGGTCGCAGTGCTGGGTTTGCTGGTATGCCTGTGGCACCGCCGGGCGCTGGATGCATTCACCTTCGGCGCCGATTCTGCAGCTTCACTGGGCATCCCGGTGCGGCGCACGCAGTTGCTGCTGATCAGCTGCGCGGCACTGGTGACGGCGGTGATGGTATCGATCGTGGGCGCCATTGGTTTCGTCGGCCTGGTCATTCCCCATGCCCTGCGCTTGCTGTTAGGCCCCGGTCACGGGCGCCTGTTGCCCGCCAGCGCACTGGGCGGCGCATTGTTCCTGGTAGCGGCCGACATTCTTTCGCGCACGTTGATTGCCGGGCAGGTCATCCCCGTGGGGGTGGTGACTGCGCTGATCGGCGCGCCGGTATTTGCGTTGATCCTGGTCGCAAGACGGGGGCACTCGTGACCGCCATGGCACCCGCGCACATCGCACCGCTGAGCTGCCAGGGCCTGGGGCTGGACCTGGCCGGCAACACCGTACTGGACACCCTCGACCTGACGGTGCACGCCGGCGAGACCCTGGCTATCGTCGGGCCCAACGGCTCTGGCAAGTCCTCGCTGCTCAAGTTGCTGGCCGGGCTGCGCAAACCCACCCGCGGCAGCGTAAACCTGATGGGCCAACCGTTGGCGCAGGTGCCCAGGCGCCAGATCGCCCAGGCCCTGGCATTGGTGGAGCAACAGGCTGATACGCTCGATGCGATCCGCGTGTTCGATGCCGTTGCCCTGGGCCGCACGCCATGGTTGTCGGCGCTTGCACCGTTCTGCGCAAACGACCGTGCCATCGTCGAACAGGCGTTGGCCGACGTGGATGCCCTGCACCTGCGCGGCCGGCTGTGGGGCGCGTTATCGGGTGGTGAACGCCAGCGCGTGCATATCGCCCGCGCCCTGGCCCAACAGCCGCGCCTGATGCTGCTGGACGAGCCCACCAACCACCTGGATATCCAGCACCAGCTAAGCCTGTTGCACCAGGTGCAAGCCTTGCAGGTCACCACCGTGGTGGCCCTGCATGACCTCAACCAGGCCCTCACCTGCCACCGCGTGGCGGTGCTCGACAAAGGCCGCCTGGTTGCCTTGGGCAAGCCGCTGGAGGTGCTCACGCCCCAGCGCCTGCTCGACACCTTCGGTGTGCATGCCCACTACCTCACCGACCCCTACGACGGCGCGCGCATCCTGCGCTTTCGCGCCCCTTGAACCAGGAAGTTCTGCCCATGTCGTTGCGCTCTGTTGCCTTGCTGCTCGCCAGCGCCCTGCTCGCCCCCACAGCCCTGGCCGAGGTTCACGAAGTAAAAATGCTCAACCGCGGTGAGGCGGGGGCGATGGTCTATGAACCTGATCACCTGCGCATCGCACCGGGCGACACGGTGCGTTTCGTACCCACCCAGAGCGGGCACAACGCTGCGAGCGTGCCGGGTTTGATGCCAGAGGGCTCTACGGCTTTCAAGAGCAAGCTCAACCAGGTGTTCGAGCAGCGCTTTACCGTGCCGGGCTTGTACGGCGTGCAATGCATTCCGCACCTGGCGATGGGCATGGTCATGCTCATTCAGGTCGGTGACTTTACCGAGGCCGCGGTGCCGGCAAGCCTGCCGGCGAGGGCCAAGGCGCGCTTCGGGGCGCAATTGCAACAGCTGGCGGCCGGCCAGTGAGAAGGTTGTCACTGGCGCTGCCACTGGTGGCGATAGCCCCCTGGGTACAGGCCGAAAATGCCCAATCCCAAAGCCAGGGTTTTGTTGAAGGCGCCAGTTGGAGCGTGCTCAACCGCAGCGTGTACGACCAGCGCGACTTCAAGCATGGCGGGCGCAACGGTGCAGCGCGCAATGCCTACAAGCCGCGCAACGCGCGTAACGGCAAGGCGGAAGAATGGGGCTACGGTCTGATGGGTACCTTCCAGTCTGGTTTCACCCAGGGGCTGGTGGGGGTGGGCGTGGATGCCCACGCTTACCTGGGCGTCAAGCTGGACAGCGGCGGCGGCCGGGCGGGCAAAGCGCGCCTGCTGGCCGTGGACAACGACGGGCATCCGCAATCTGATTACAGCCGCGCAGGCGCCGCCGTTAAACTGCGCATTGCCAACACCGTGCTCACCTACGGCGAGCAACGGGTGAAAACGCCGGTGTTCAGTGCCTCCGACAGCCGTTTGCTCCCGGAAACCTTCACCGGGTTCTTCCTGGCCAGTGATGAACTGGAAGCGCTCAGGCTGGTGGCCGGGCATTTCACCGAAGACGCCGACCGCAATGCCTCCAGCCATGGCCGGGGCTTTGCGGTCAATTACTCCAATGGCCGCCAGGGTAACCAGGTCGACCTGGCCGGCGCCATCTTCACGGCCAGCCCTGGCTTCAGCGCCAGCCTGTACACGTCGCGGTATGAAGACACCTGGAACCAGCACTACCTGGGCAGCACCCTGAGCCATGCCCTGGACGAGCAGCGCAGTGTCAGCCTGGACCTCAACCTGTACCGCACCACCGACACCGGCAAGGCACTGTCGGGGCGTATCGACAACACCACCTGGAGCCTGGTTTCGCGCTACAACCAGGGGCCTCACGGCTTGAGCCTGGGCTGGCAGCAGGTGCATGGAGACACACCGTTCGACTACGTCTCGCGGGGCGCCATCTACATCGCCAATGCGGTGCAGATGTCCGACTTCAACGGGCCGAACGAAAAGTCCTGGCAGGCGCGCTACGACCTGGACATGGGTGCCTACGGCATCCCGGGCCTGGCGCTGACGGCGCTGTACGTACGCGGCTTCGGCATCGACGGCACCGGGGTAGACCCGGCAGGTGGCTATGCCTATCTGGGCTACGGCAAGGGCGGCAAGCACTGGGAGCGTGACCTTGAGGCCCGCTATGTGGTGCAGGGCGGCCGGGCCAAGGGCCTCACCTTCTCGGTCCGGCACAACGTGCACCGGGGTAACCAGGCGCAAGCCGAGCTGGATGTCGACCAGCTTCGGCTGGCGGTGGAATGGCCGTTGTCCGGGGGGTTATGACAGGGGTGGCTGGCTGTACGCCAGGTCGGCGAACGCGGCTTCGAGCTCCGCATCGACATGGCCAGCAGCCCTCACGCGGGTCTGCAGGTACTGCCTGACCGTGTTGGGCCAGCGCCCTTCACGGTGCGCCGCATTGATCAGGCTCCGGGCATCCTGCCGGGTGGCACCGCGCCACAGGTCCATCAGCCTGTTCTCAAAATCATCGGAGGTCCACCCCTCCAGGCGTGCTTCGAATTCGTCCAGCAACTTGAGCTTGTACAGGGCCATGTGTGGCATCGTCCTTCTCCCTCTGCAGCGATGAAAAATCCATGTCCTGGGAGGGTAAGCACGGCCTGGCAGGCAAGGAAATGAACGCGTGGATCACTGCCGCCAGGCGTGTGTAGGGCAATTCCGTAGGTTCAGCGCAGGGGCAGTTGCATGTGCGTGGTCTGCCACACCGGGTCTTGTTCAACGTCCACCACGCTGAAACCCTGGCGCTCCCAGAAGCGGATGGCGCCGGGCAGAAATGGATGGGTGTGCAGGTACAGGCAGTCTACCCCTTGCGCCTGAGCCTGCAGACGCAACCTGGCGAACAGCGCGGCTGCCAGGCCGTGCCTGCGGTAGGCCGGCAAGACGAACAGCCGCACCACCTCGACCACCTGCTGGCCGCGGTAGCAGAGCTGGGCAAAGCGGTGATCGTAGGGCAGGTAGCCAATCACGGCCACCAGGCGCCCGCCGTCCCGCGCTTCCAGAAAACAGCCAGCGCCGTCCAGGTACGTGCTGGCGAAGTGCGCCAGGTCATGGGGCAAGGGGGTGCCGGCGAGCATCGGGAACAATTCGCGGCGGGCCGCTTCGACGAACGCCACCACTTCATCAATGGCGTCGCGTGGAACAGGTTGCAGGGTCAGGTCGGGCATGGGGCAGCCACCGGGCAATGGAGGCCAGGTTCTACCCCAGCCGCGCGGCCATGGCAAACGACAAGGCTCGTCGGCGTTGCGCAGACACCGTTATAATCGCCATCCTCACAGCCCGACCAGGCCACGCCATGCCTTGCCTCAACAAGTTGCTGTTGCCCCTGCTGCTGGCCCTCGCCGTTACCGCTTGCGATCAGAAACCCACCCGTGAAGAGCAGATCCTCGCGCGGCTGCCGCTGCAGGAGGCCTATACCCATAACATCGAGCGCATGGCTGCCCTGCTCGCGCGCACCCACCCTCGGTTGACACAGGCAAGCATCGAGCAGGTACTGCGCAAACACCTCACGGTCGAGGACCAGCGCCAGGACCTGTTCCGGCTTTACAGCGAGAAAAACTTCAGCGATGCAGAGTTCGACACGATCGTCACGGCGCTGCAGGACCCGGCCAAGGCACGGGCTCTCGAGGACACGGAGAATGGCCGGCACCTGAGCGAAAAACTCACGTCGCTGATGCGCGACACCGCTGGGGACCCCAATGTGCAAGCCTTGGCCAAACAACGCATGCAGCAGGTGGAAGACGAACTGCGGAGGCTGGACAACGCCAGCCCTGCTGGGTGATAGGCCCGGAAGCGCTAATTGGGGCGCTTTGCGCCCCAACTCACCCGATGGTGGCCATCTTGACGTCAAGCAGTTCCCCAAAGCACCGATAACCTGTAGGGTTATCGCCCTTTTTGCCGCATCTGTTCGCCTTCGAGGTCAGGATTGCCAAACGCCAAGCAAGGAATGCGGCTCGATCTGCGCACACTTATTCTGGTGCTTTGCGCCCTTACCGCGCTGGTGATGCTGTGCGCCAGCTATTTCGCCAGCTACCGGGTGCAGCGTCAGTTGCTGATCGATCACGCCTTGGAAGCCAACCGGGTCTATGCGGCAAAGCTGGCTGCCATCACTGAAACCTATATCCGCAACGCCCTGCAGCAACTGGCATTCAGCGCGGGTGTGCAGCGCCAGCAACTGGCCGACAGCGCTGCGCTACGGGCCGAAACCGACCGGGTGCTGGGCCAGAGCATGGCCTTCAACTCTACCTTCGTGATCGACGCGAACGGTGTACTGCTGTCGGTATCGCCTGCACACCTGCGGCACCTGGTGGGTGGGCGCATGCAGTCCCCCGGTGTAGAAGAAGCCCTGCACGAACGCCGCCCGCTGGTTTCCACCCCCTATGTCTCGGCAGCCAACAACCTGGTCGTGACATTGTCACAACCGATCTTCGGCGCCGATGGCCGTTACCTGGGCTACGTGGCGGGAAGCCTTTACCTGCACGAGCGCAACATCCTCAACAGCCTGCTGGGCGAGCACTTTTACAAGGATGGCTCCTACCTGTACGTGGTCGACAGCCAGCGCCGCCTGCTGTACCACCCCAACCCGCAGCGGGTTGGCACAGTGGTGCAGAGCAACTCGCTGATCAACCAGCTGGGCACCTTGCGCAACGGCACCCGCCAACTGAGCAACAGCCAGGGGGTGGAGATGCTGGCAGGTTTCGCCACCGTGCCAAGTGCCGGCTGGGGCGTGGTGGCGCAGCAGCCCCTGACGCGCACACTGACGCCACTGGGGGACCTCATCCTCAACGTGGTGGGTACATCGGCGCCGTTGGCCCTGGTGGGCTTCCTGCTGCTGTGGTGGCTGGCCCTGATCATCGCGCAGCCGTTGTGGCAACTGGCTGCCGGTGCCCGCACCATGGACAGCCCGGAAACCGCCGAGCACCTGCGCCGGGTGCCAGCCTGGTACTTCGAGGCGGCCGAGCTCAAGCGCGCCCTGCTGTTCGGGCTGAACCTGCTGCAAGAACGCATTGGCCGGCTCAACCGCGACGCCCAGACCGACCCGCTCACAGGCCTTGTCAACCGTCGCGGCCTGGAGTTCAGCCTGGCACTGCTGCAGGCCGAGGGCCGATCGTTCTCGGCCATCGTGTTGGACATCGACCATTTCAAACGGGTCAACGACAACCATGGCCATGAGGTGGGTGACCAGGTGCTGCGGCGCCTGGCAGAGCTGATGCGCAGCTGCTGCCGCGAGGGTGACCTGCTGTGCCGTACCGGCGGCGAGGAATTCCTCATGCTGTTGCCAGGCGCAGGGCTGGAGGTAGCGGCCAACGTGGCCGAGCGCCTGAGGCTGACGGTGCAGGATACTCCCGTGGAACCGGTAGGCGCGGTGACGGTGTCACTGGGAGTAGCGCGTTGGGATGCCAAGGGTGGCAATGAGCCCGCCGACGCGCTAGGTGCGGCTGACCGTGCGCTGTACCAGGCCAAGCAACAGGGGCGCAACCGGGTGGTTCACGCCTGACCACTTGGCGGGTCGCGGCCCCTGCGGTCGTATCAGGTATCCGAACGTCGCCCTCGACAAAGCGGCCTGCGGGCAACGGCGATCTACTGGCAGACACATAAAAATGATGGGGCGGCCCGACCGCCCCACGTTCTTCATGACTGCCAATGGAAACCGGAGAGCACCCGCATGTCCGCAACTCATGAGGTATCCCCCGCCACCCTGCGTCGCGTCATCGCCGCTTCAGCCATCGGCAACTTTGTCGAGTGGTTCGACTTTGCGGTGTATGGCTTTCTCGCCACCCTGATCGCCAGCCAGTTCTTTGCCAGCGAAGATGCCAGCGTGGCCTTGCTCAAGACGTTCGCCGTGTTTGCGGTGGCCTTTGCCCTGCGCCCGCTGGGCGGTATCGTGTTCGGCGCGCTGGGCGACCGCCTTGGGCGCAAGCGCATTCTGTCGTTGACCATCCTGCTGATGGCGGGCTCCACGACGCTCATCGGCCTGCTGCCCACCTACGCCAGCATCGGCCTGGCGGCGCCGGCGCTGCTTACGCTGGCGCGCTGCCTGCAGGGATTTTCTGCCGGTGGCGAGTATGCCGGTGCCTGCGCCTACCTGATGGAGCATGCGCCTGACGACAAGCGTGCGTTCTATGGCAGCTTCGTACCGGTGTCCACTTTCTCCGCCTTTGCCTGCGCCGCGGTGATCGCCTATGGCCTGGAGGCCAGCCTGTCTGCCGAAGCCATGAGCGCCTGGGGCTGGCGTGTCCCCTTCCTGATCGCCGCCCCGTTGGGCCTGGTGGGCCTGTACCTGCGCTGGCGCATGGAAGAAACCCCGGCGTTCCGCGAGGCGCTTGCCCAGGGCACGGTCCACGAGCATTCACCGCTCAAGGACACCTTGCGCCACCATGGCCGCACCATCCGCAACCTGGGTGCGTTCATCTCGCTGACCGCGCTGTCGTTCTACATGTTCACCACGTACTTCGCCACCTACCTGCAACTGGTGGGCAACCTGACCCGCGCCCAGTCGCTGCTGGTCACCACGGTGGCACTGATCTTTGCCGCGGTGGGGTGCCCGCTGGCAGGGGCATTTTCCGACCGTGTGGGGCGGCGCAAGACCATCGGCTTCACCTGCCTGTGGGTGATGGCCTGCGTGTTCCCGGCCTATTGGCTGGCGAGCTCCGGTTCCATGCCCGGGGCACTGCTGGGGGTGATCCTGTTGGCGGTGGGCGCCCTGTGCAGCGGCGTGGTCACGGCAGCGCTGCTGTCCGAGAGCTTCCCCACCCGCACCCGCTATACCGCGTCGGCCATCACCTACAATGTGGCCTACACCCTGTTCGGCGGCACCGCCCCCCTGGTGGCGACGTGGCTGATCGGGCAGACCGGCAGCAGCCTGGCACCGGCCTTCTACCTGGTGGTGATCGCGTTGGTGGCCTTGATTGGCGGGCTGGCGCTGCCAGAAACCTCGCGCATTTCGCTGCATGACGAAGTGCCGACCGACCCGGCAGGCAGCGGTGCGCGTCCCGCGGTTTGAGGCGAGGGGGCCGCAGTGCGGCCCCGGTTCGTTAATCGCACACTTTCGCCAGGCCAGGGCTGGGTGCAATTGACTAAATTAACCGGCTGGTACAAAACTGGAGGCATTCAACAACAACAAAGCGATACTCCCCATGAAGCCCCTCATTCTTGTGCTCAACGGCCCCAACCTGAACATGCTGGGTACCCGCGAACCCTCCCAGTACGGCTACGAGACACTGGCCGACCTGGCGCAGGGCTGTGCCGACACTGCCCAATCATTGAACCTGGACATCGAGTTCCGCCAGACCAACCACGAAGGCGAGCTGATCGACTGGGTGCATGCCGCCCGTGGCCGCTGCGCCGGCATCGTCATCAACCCTGGCGCCTGGACACATACCTCCGTGGCCATCCGCGATGCCCTGGTCGCCAGCGAAGTGCCGGTGATCGAGGTGCACCTGTCCAATGTGCACAAGCGTGAGCCGTTCAGGCACCTGTCGTTCGTTTCATCCATCGCCGTCGGGGTTATCTGCGGCCTGGGCAGCCATGGCTACCGCATGGCCATCAGCCATTTCGGCGCGCTGTTGCAGGAGCGTTCGGCATGAGCCAGCAGGCAATCCTTGCCGGCCTCATCGGCCGTGGCATCCAACTGTCACGCACCCCGGCGCTGCACGAGCACGAGGGGGATGCCCAAGCCTTGCGCTACCTGTATCGCCTGATTGATGCCGACCAGTTGCAGCTGGATGACAGCGCCCTGCCCAGCTTGCTCGATGGCGCGCAGCGCACCGGCTTTACCGGCTTGAACATCACCTACCCCTTCAAACAGTCGATTCTTCCGCTGCTGGATGAGCTGTCCGAGGAAGCCAGGGGCATCGGCGCGGTCAACACCGTTGTGTTCAAGGATGGCAAACGCGTGGGCCACAACACCGACTGCCTGGGCTTCGCCGAGGGCCTGCGCCGGGGCCTGCCAGATGTATCACGGCGGGTGGTGGTGCAGCTGGGGGCTGGCGGCGCGGGCTCGGCGGTGGCACACGCCCTGCTGGCCGAAGGCGTTGGCCAATTGGTGCTGTTCGAAGTGGACGCTGCGCGGGCTCAGGCCCTGGTCGACAACCTCAATGCCCATTTCGGCGCCGAGCGCGCGGTATTGGGGACTGACCTGGCCCCTGCCCTGGCAGACGCAGACGGTTTGGTCAACACCACGCCGGTCGGCATGGCCAAGCTGCCCGGCACCCCATTGCCGGTGGAGCTGTTGCACCCTGAGCTGTGGGTAGCAGAAATCATTTACTTCCCGCTGGAAACCGAATTGCTGCGTGCCGCGAGGGCCATTGGCTGTCGCACGCTCGATGGCAGCAACATGGCCGTATTCCAAGCGGTGAAGGCATTCGAGCTGTTCAGCGGAAAGCAAGCTGACGCCGCACGGATGCAAGCGCATTTCGCCAGCTTTACCTGAAACCAAGGGCTGCCGTGCAGCCCTGGGGTGCGGTTCAATCATCGAGGGGTTTTGGCGGGGCGGCGGGCTTCGCAGGTTTGGCCGGCTTGCCAGGCTTGCTTTCCTTGGCCCCCTCCTGCGGCGCCGCCGCTACCGGTTCTGGCGCCTTCACGGCTTGTTCAGTGGCGGGCAGATCGTCCACCGCCTTGAGAATCACCTGCGGGTCCAGCACGTCACCGGTGTCATCATCCTTGAGCATGTGCCGCTCGCCGTCCTTGCCGACCAGAATCACCTTGGTGCCTTTGCTGGCACCGAGCTTCAACTCGCGGATCAGGGCCATGGTGGTCTGCTGCTCGAGGTTCTTGTCATCACGCTTGCCCATCATCTGAGCCACGCTGAACAACACCAGGCCCCGTTCCTTGAAGGCCGCCTGGGTCGCTGGGTCTTCGAATGCCTTGTTGACCGCCCTCAGGGTCGGGTCGGCACTGCTGGGGGCGATGATGACCAACGGCCTTGCCTTGCCCAGTTCCTTGGCCAGCGGTGCATCGCTGTCTGCAGCGAACAACGGGCTGGCAACGGCGAGCAGGGTGGCGAGGGTCAGTGACCGGACGAGCATGCGCATCTCCTTATTCTCTCGATAAACCAAAGACTACAGATCCTGGAGAAAGATCCGACGCGGGAGCCTAAACCAACTGGGCTGGCAATGGGCCTGCGCAAAAGTAACCTGGCGTTTCTACCCACCACATGCAGATCAGCAAAAGCCCCTAACGCGTGCACCTGAGCATAGCCCAAACCCACGTCGTTGCCCTGCCTGCACAGGTGCAGCACACGCTTTCAACCTCAGTCGACGGCGGTATCCAGGGCATGCCGGGTCAGCTCCAGCATCAGCGCGCGCTCCGCTGCCTGGCGCTGGTCAGCGATGACGGCGGTTTGCTCCAGGCGCTGCATCTCGCTGAGCCCTGGGGCTTCCTGTATGGCCTCCAGGCGTTCATGAAATGGGGCATTCAACGCCTCGAACCGCTCAGGGTAGGCACGGCGCAGGTGGCGGCACCAAAACTCTCGCCCCAGCAACGAAGCGGCCAGTTGCTCCGTGCTTTCAGCCGCCAGCACCCGACTGCGGGCCTGGCTGATGTGCCGCTCGTTAACACCGGCCACTTCGCGAAACGTCATGCCACGGGTGTTGACGGGCAGGTCCAGGTCGTCACGCAACGCCAGGCGATAGGCCAGCGCCACTTCGATCAGATCAGGGTCGGCACCGGAGCGCTGGCGCATCTGCATGTCCTCCATCGCGATGTGGTCCACTTCATCCATGCGCCACAGCTGCCTGCCCAGGTGCAGCAGCATCTGCTGCTGGTCGCCCGCCTGCGCGCTGGCTTCGGCCTGCCACACCAGCAGGCGCAGTTCCAGGTCGCTGAACCGGAGGGCGACACTGTCCTGGCAGGTAAGCTGCTCGGCGTCACTGAACATCGCGTCTCGCAGCTCCGCTGAATCACGCATGGCCTGCAATAGGCCCATGACCCGACAGGCCAGGTATCGCGCGCCAGTGCGGTTCTGGAAGTCGGCGGTTTCCGTCAAGCGCTGCAACAAGTTGAAAAACTGCGCAGCGCCTTGCATAGCCTGCAGCGGCTCCCAACATGCACCCAGTTCCGTGCGCTGGTCCATGCCGATGGCGTCCATCCAGCGCAAGCGGGCCAACGCCCAGGCGCGGGCATCGTCCAGCGAGGCCGCCGACTGCAGCGCCTCCTGCAGCCGCTCGCGCTCGGCGTCGGTCAAGGGGTTGCCACTGAGGTGCACCTCGCCCTGCACCCACAAGGGCGACTCGTAGAAGCCTTCGGGCAATTCGGTGATCTGGTTGTCCCGCAGGTCCAGTACCCTCAGCGAGGTATTTTCCATCAACAGGTAAGGAAGGCTGCGCAGCTGGGTACCGGCCAACCGCAGCTCGTGCAGGTGGATCAGGCCATTGACCGCGAACGGCCTGCCCAGCGGGTTGCGCGACAGGTCGAGAAAGCGCAGGTTGGCGCAACTGGCAAGGATGGTCGCCTGGCCCGGGTCCAGGCTGATGAGGTTGCAAGAAAGGTCGAGTGTCCAGAGGTTTTCCATCTGCAGCAATGCTTGTGGGACTCGCGGCAGACGGTTGTTGGGCATCTCCAGCGACCGCACATTGGAGAATGCCCGCAGAAAGCTTTCGGGCAGCTGGGTGATGTGAGCGTCACGCAGGGTCAGCGAATACACATGGTCGAAGTTGGCCTGTTCAGGCAGCTCCGGGAAGGTTTCGGTGTGAATGCCAATCATGTCCCAACGGTATGCCTGGATCAGGTCGTTGCCATGGGTGCCCTGATCAAGCACGTGCTGCCAGCAGTTCTGCAAGGCCTGCCGAAGCTCACGGCGCCGCTGCCGTTCTGCACGTGTGGTGCCGCGGCTGGTCCACAGGCGCAGCTGAACATTGATCAGCTCGAACTCCTGCTCCACTTGATGCAGGCGTGCCTCCACGCCCCCTGGCGCCTCTTGCGCCTGGGCCAGCCAGGCATCGAGCTGACCATCGGTATAGGTTGGGTAGAGTAACCGCAGCCTGCGATGATAGGGGTTGGGGCGCCGGCTCCTGCGCCCGCTCAACGGGTAGCCAACCCGGCCATCCGGCAGGCGAACCGGCATCCGCCAGGCACCAGGGTCGCTGCTGCCCAGCAATCCCGGCAAGGTCGTGCGGTTGGCTTCCGTGAGCCGCAGCACCCGGGCTTGCAAGTGCTCGGCGAAAGGGGCTTCAAGCTGCAGGGTAGCGAGGTCTGCCTGGTCGCACACGCTGGCCATGACCTGGAACAACTCACCCGCGGGTGCCAGCACCCGGCCTTGTGCATCGAGCACGCTGAACAGGCCATCGTCGTACAGCACGTCCAGCACCCGCTGCCCCGACCGAGTGTCAGCCAGCAGGGCACCCCTCGCCTGGCTGCTGAACAGCCGCCAGCGGATCCCGGCCGAAGCGCCTGCCAGCTGACGCAACATACCGAACGCCAGCCGTGCCACATCAGTGCTCTGGGGGGTATCGAAGTACAGCGCTTCGAGTGCCCGGTCCAGGCGGATCTGCAGCGAGCGTACCCGCGCGGCCTCGGCCAACTGCAGCGGTACACGCCCCGTCAGCCTCAGCCGCGCCAGGTCTGCCTGGCTGGCACGGCGCAACAAGGCTTGCGCAGCGCTGCCATACAAGCGAGGGAAAACACGGCATAACGCCCGGCAGCCCTCGTCATCCGGTTGCGGCAGCGCCTGGTACAAGCGCTGCAGCAATGGCCGCCGTTGCGCGTACACCCAGTTTGCCATCTGTTCCTGCGTGCGCCCTTGCTCGAACGGGGGCGCAATCACGTCGTCAAACCACTGTAGGTCGTCGGCAGGCCCACCAGCACGCAGCTGCGCAACCAGCCCGCGCAAACGTTGCTCAAGCCCTGCCCGTAGCGCTGTATCGATCAGACCGGGGGCACAGGCATCCGCGCTCAGGTGCAATGCTCGCAGCTGTGCATCGTCCAGGCCGTGAACAGCCAGCACGTGGTCGATAGCGCTGTCGTCCAGTTCGGCCATCGGGCCGCCAAGGCGCCGGAACAGGTAGCGTGTACCTTGCCAGTCCATGGGCGACTCGCTCCACAGCCGCCAGGCACCGGCCCCATTGTGTTGCAGCAAAGGGCCATACCCGTCACGGGGCAGCAGTTGCCACTGCCCATCGGTGGGGCGTTGCCGCACGCGGTACGTCTGCCCGTCCATGCGTATCCAGGCATGCGCGTCGGTGCGGCTGACGCCTTGGGCATCAGTGACGGCATGCGCAGGTGGTTGTTCGCTATGAAAAGGGGCAAGGTCCCCCGCCCACAAGCGCTTGCCGCCGCCCTGGACGTTGGCCTGGACCAGGCTGTCTACCCAAGCGGAGCGCTTCCAGGCCTGGCGCACCACGTGCACGCCGGCAGCGCCGGCCGCCACCAGTGCCAGGTCGGTGGCCACGTGGTCGAGGTGCTCCAAAGCCTGCTCGGCCTCACCCTCATGCCAGGCGTCCAGGGCATAGAAGGCCTCTTGCAACAGGCTCCACACCGTCACAGCCAACAGCACAGCACCGATGCCCGGCACCCACAGGCTGGCCAGCCCCAGCAATGTCCAGCCCTCAGCCGCAAGGCGCTGCTCGTGAGCCTGCTCGCGTTCGCGGTCCAGTTGCTGGACGGGCGGTAGCAATGTGGCTGCATCGGATTGGATCTGCGCGATGCGGGCGAGCGCAAGGCTCTCGAACAGCGGCCCGGGCAACGGATAGGCGCGGGGGTACAGGTCGGCGGTGGCCCATGCCGGGATATCGTGATAGAAGCGGGTGGCCAACTTGGCGAAGAACACCTGGCTGTCACGACGGCGCACGAAACGGGCGAAGAATTGCTGGTAGGGCTTTTCGCGCAGACGGGCGTTCAGCACCTTGCGGGCAAACCGCGCCAGGTTTTCTGCAGCACTCCAGGCGCCCTTCGGGTCGCCAGGGATGTACACCAGTACCCGCCGGCTGGACGTATAGAACGGTGCCAGAGACTCGTCTCGCACGTCCAACACCACAATCTGCTGCAACGGGCAGCCCAGCACTTCGAGGTTTTTCGCAACCACGCGATCGCCTTGCAGGGGCCCCAACCGGCCATCACGCCAAAGGTTGATCAGCAAACCCAGTTCCGCCTCGGTCAATACGCCACGCGCACGGGCCTTGAATGCGTCGATCAGCATCTCGTGCCGGGTCAGTTCCCCCAGCACCGCAACCATGGCCGCGGGGGCAAGGTGGGCCTGCAGATGCGCCTGATAGCGCGCTCCAAGGTCCAGCTCGCGAACCAGGCGGGCGAACTGGGCAGCGTGAGGTTCACGCAAACGCTGCCCTGCCCCGTCGTGCAATCCGGCCCCGGGCGCAAGGATGCCTGGCGTGGCTTCGTCAGCGGTGAAATTGCGCAGCACAGCTTCCAGCAGCGGGATCTGGTAATACACCCGTTGGGTCAGCGGCACGCGAATCGGAGCGTAAGTCAGCAAGGGCACCTGGTAGGCATTGCGAAACCACAATTGATCCACTGGCTCACTCACCCCATGGCGCTGGGCGAGGGCCGCTTGCAGCAGGGGGGTGACGAAGTGATCGATGCCCTCGATAGCCGCCCAGCGCACACTGAGCCGCTGCCGGCAGGCCAGGCTGCTGCGCAGCGCTTGGCATACGACGGGCATGTGCTGATGGCTGACAGCCTTGAGCCAGGTGGGCAGTTGCGCGGCGAGAAGCCGGTCCTGGCCCGCTTGCTCGAGCAGGTTGGGTTGAGTGGTGGTGTCCATCCGGTGCTCCCGCAATGTCGATACGGGTGCCAGGGTATGCAAAGGTCGCCCCATTGAAGTGGCGACCTACTACCACCCGCACGGGTCAAGCGCCGCCCTAGAACAACAGCATCTGGTGATCAACCAACGCCGCGAAGCTGTCGCCTACAAAAGGCAGAATCGCGTCAGCGACCGGTTGCAACTGACGCGTCAGGTAATGCTCGTAGTCGATCGGTGCCCTGCGGTTTTCCAGCGGCTCGGGCCCGGACGTTGTCATCACATAGCTGATCCAGCCACCGCGCTGATACTGCAGGCCACGGCCAAGCTGGCGATTGTAGTCATCGGCAAGGCGTGCGGCACGGACATGGGGCGGCACGTTGCGCTGGTACTCCGCCAGCGGCCGACGCAAGCGCTTGCGGTAGACCAGCAGTTCGTCCTGCTCCCCGGCGAGGGTGCGCGCCACATACCCGCGCACGTAATCACGGTAGGGCTCGCCCCGGAAGATGCGGCCATACAACTGCTGCTGGAACGCCCTGGCCAGCGGCGACCAGTCGGTGCGCACCGACTCGAGCCCTTTGTAGACCATGTCTTCGGTGCCATCGGCACGCTGGACCAGCCCGGCATAGCGTTTCTTGCTGCCTTCATCGGTGCCGCGGATGGTCGGCATCAGAAAACGCCGGTAATGGGTTTCGAACTGCAGTTCCAGGGCGCTCTCGATGCCCAGTGTCTGCTGCAGGTGCCCTTGCCACCACTGGTTGACCTCGGCCACCAGGGCCTTGCCGATCTGCGCGGCAGCCGCCTCATCGTGGGCCGTTTTCAGCCACACGAACGTGGAGTCGGTGTCGCCGTAGATCACATCAAACCCTCGCGCTTCGATCAACGCGCGGGTTTGTCGCATGATCTGGTGGCCACGCAGGGTAATCGAGGATGCCAACCGCGCGTCGAAGAAGCGGCAGCCACTGGAGCCCAACACGCCGTAAAAGGCGTTCATGATGATTTTCAGGGCTTGTGACAACGGCGCATTGCCGACCTGCTTGGCCTGCTCCCTGCCCTGCCACACGCGCTCGACGATGGCCGGCAGGCAATGCCGGGTTCGCGAGAAACGCGCCCCCCTGAAGCCCTCCACCGCGTGCTGGTCATCGGGCTGGCCCAGGCCCTCGACCAGCCCGACCGGGTCGATCAGGAACGTGCGAATGATCGAGGGGTACAGGCTCTTGTAGTCCAGCACCAGCACCGAATGATACAACCCTGGCCGCGAATCCATGACAAAGCCGCCCGGGCTGGCTTCTTCCGGCCGGCTGCCCAGGTTGGGCGCGACAAACCCAAGGCGGTGCATGTGGGGCATGTACAAGTGACAGAACGCGGCCACCGATCCCCCGCTGCGATCGGCTGCAAGCCCGGTCACCGAGGCGCGCTCCAGTAGAAATTCCAGCAATCGGGTATGGGCAAAGATGCGTGTGACCAGTTCGCAGTCCTTGAGGTTGTAGCGCGCCAGGGCCGGCTTGTCCTCGGCGAACATACGGTTGATTTCATCCATGCGCTGGTAGGGCGTGCTGATCGCCTTGCCATCGCCCAGCAGGGTCTGGGCAACGTTCTCCAGGCTGAACGACGGGAAGCTCCAGGTGGCCGACCGCAGCGCCTCGATCCCGTCGATCAGCAGGCGCCCCGGCACCTCGGCAAACACGTGCCCGCCCTTGGCGTGGGCGCGCAGTGTCATGGGTGCACCGCCCCGGCCCAGCGCCAGGGGCACCTGCAGGCGCCCGGCGTGCTCGTGCAGCAGGCGCAGGTCGAACTGCACGACGTTCCAGCCGATGATCGCGTCCGGGTCGTGGCGCGCCACCCACTGGTTCAGGCAATGCAGCAAGGCGGCCCTGTCGGTGCAGTAGTGCAGGTCGAAATCTACCTGCGCCGCATCGCCGTTGGCCGGGCCAAGCATGTACACCTGGCGCTGGCCGCAACCTTCCAGGGCGATGCTGTACAACTCGCCGCGCTCGGTGGTTTCGATATCCAGCGACACCAGCCGTAGCGGCGGCCGGTACGCGGCGACCGGCTTGAGCTGGGCTTCGCACACCACGCCCTGGGCATCGACCTGGCCTGCGAACTGCACAGGGGCGGTGATGAAGCGCTCCATCAAGTAGCGTTCCGGTGGCCGTATGTCGGCCTCGAACACGTCGATACCCGCCGTGCGCAGGCGCTGCTCAAGCTGCAGCAACTGCCGATATTGCCGGCAATACAACCCCAGCACCGGGCGCTGGTCGAAGGCCTTGAGCCCAAGCGGGCGCAGCTCCACGCCTGGCTCGTCGGCCAGCAGCACCTGGGCATGGGCCTGTTGCGCCTGGGGGATGAACGCCACCGACACCTGAGGCGCCAGGCGCAGCAATCGCGGCCCGTGGTCGGTGGCCAGCCAGAACTCCACGCAGGTACCTTCAGGCGTGTCGTACCAGTGCCGGGTCAGCACGAAGCCCTGCTGCAACTCCACCCCATTGCCCTCTGAATCACTTGTTGAAGGCCAATTGTACCCGTGCGGCCAACAGCCTACACCTCGAAGCGGGTTCAGCCGTACAGGTAGTTGATGTCCTTCAGGGCCAACGGCGGCACCTGCCCCAGCAGAAAGTCACGCAGCTTGTGCATCTGCCGGGCCTTGGGGCTGGCTTTGAGCCAAGTCATGTAGTAACCGTCACCGGTGGCCACGGCGTGCTTGAAAGGCGTCACCAGGCGACCTGCGGCGAGGTCTGCGCTGGCCAGTACCAGGTCGACCACCGAGATACCCAACCCCTGCTGAGCGGCGGAAATACCCTGGTCCAGCGTGTCGAACACCTGCCCCTGGTCGATGCTGATGTCCAGCGCATCCATGCGCGCCAGCCAGCGCCGCCAGTCCCTGCGGTCGGGGGACGGGTGCAGGAACTCACAGTGGTTCAGGTCCGCCAGTGCGGGCTGCACCTGCGCCATGTAGTCGGGGTGGCACACCGGGATCAGCCATTCATCGAACAGCCGGAAACTCTCGATATCGGCCGGGAAACGGCCGCTGGCCAGCAAGATCGCGCAGTCGTAAGGCTCGGAGTAGAAGTCCACGGTGTCGATGTCCATCCACACGCTGGACAACTGCACGCTGCAGGTGTCTTCGTGCTTCTTGAAGCCGTCGAGCGCCCGCAGCAGCCAGCGCACGGTCAATGTGGAGGGGGCCTTCAGGCGCAGCCCGTAGCGGTCCTGGCGCAGCAATGCACAGGCGTTCTCGATGATCTTGAACCCGACTTTGAGCTCCTGGGCCAGCAGACGCCCGTGCTCGGTGAGGCTCAGCTTGGGGCCGCGTCGCTCGAACAGGTCGCAGCCGAACATGGCTTCCAGCGTCTTGATGTGATGGCTGACGGCGCCCTGGGTCAGGGCCAGCTCTTCCGCGGCGCGGGTGAAAGAACCATATCGAGAGGCCACCTCGAAGGCACGCAGGGCGTGCAAGGCCTGAATCCGTTCCGACATGTGTAGGTCCCAAGCATGAGCGAGACTAATAGTAGGTCATAGTTCCACGCGTTTTACAACGCGGAGCGGGTTTCGGAAAATGCAGTTAATTTATAAATATAACCAAGATCCTGCCTGCAAAAGTGTGGAACGTTCATCTAATTTACATCTGGGGAAATCATGTTTACGGGATATGGACACTGCTATCGCCTGGATGCGCTGGAGCTGACCGCCGAACATGGAAGCAACAAGCAACACTGGACTCACTCAACCTTGGAGCACTTTCGCAACATCCTCGCCAACCCCGACTTCCCCTGCCTGTTCGGCCGCAAGGCAGTCAACGGCCAAACCTGCCATGTTCTATTCGCCCGCGCCGAGCAACTGGCTGATGACGTCGCCCAGGGGCTTGCGGACTACGTGCGCCATGTCGGCCCCATCAAACCAAAGCAGCGCATCGGCAGCCCACTGGTGGTGTTTCTCGAAACGGCCACCGACAGCACCCTGGCCCAACAGCAGGCGCTGGCCTGGAAGGTACTGCGTGGCGTGCATGCGCGAGACCCTCACCCCTGGCCACAAGGGGTACCGACCGACCCCGATGACACGAACTGGTCATTCTGCTACGCCGGCATGCCGCTGTTCATCAACATGAACTTCCCCGGCCACCAGGCCATGAAAAGCCGCAACCTGGGCCCGCACATCACCCTGGTCATCAACCCCCGGGAGAACTTCGACGAAGTCGCCAATGCCGGCACTGAGAGTGGCAAGCGCATCCGTGAGCGGATCCGCGAGCGCGTGCACCACTACAACGACGGCGTGATGCCCGACACACTCGGCTTTTTCGGCGATGCCGACAACTACGAATGGAAGCAATACCAGTTGCAGGAAGCGGGCTCACTGAACCCGCCACGTTGCCCTTTTCATGCCCACGCCGCCACCCAGGCAGTACCTGACATCCTTACCGAGAACTGAACGTGAATACCGCCCTGACCGCCACCTACGCCCTCACCGTGCTGCTGCTGATCGCCACCCCTGGGCCAGTGGTGGCATTGATCGTCAATACTGCCGCCGCCTCCGGCTCGCGCAAGGCCATCTTCACGGCCCTAGGGACCAACTGGGCGTCACTGGTGCTGATTGGTGCGGCTGCCTGGATCATCCTCACCAGTGCCGCCATTGACAAGGCCTGGCTCAGCACCATGAGCCTGCTGGGCTGCCTGTTCATCGGGTACATCGCAGTGGGCACGCTCAAGGAGGCCCTCCAGGCGCCAGCAACGGACACCGCGAACGACGCCATGAAACCTGGCCGTGGCGGCCTGTGGCAGGGCTTCATGGTGGGCATTTCCAACCCCAAGGACATCATTTTTTTCATCGCCTTCTTTCCGCAGTTCATCCAGATCACCGAGTCGTTCGGCAAGAGCATGGTGGTGCTGTCGTTGCTGTGGGTCATCATCGACTTCGCGGTGCTCAGCCTGTACATCTTCGCCATCGGCAAGATTGCCTCTGAGCGCAGCAACCGCTTCATCAGCCTGGCTTCGGGTGTGGCGCTGCTGCTGATCGCCATCGGTGGCCTGCTGTACAACGTCAGGGAACTGGCTGCCTGACGGCAGCGCCGGAGCATCCATGACACCCTCCAAAGCCCCCTGTTCATTGACCGCCTGCATCGCACGGGTCTAGGCAATAATGCCCTGGCCACAACGAGCGGCGGCACGGCTTGCCTGACAATCGTCGGTTGGCCTTTCGGCAAGCCCCATTCGGTGGCTAGAATACAAAGTCGTTCCGATTTGCCAGAGGCGCACGCTTGACTGCCATGATTACCGAAGCCGTCCATCACCGCCTGGCAACCTGCGGGGCAAGCCTATGAGGCCGCTGCACCGCTTACCGGTGCTGCTGGCTGCCCTTGCGCCTGTGCTTGCCCAGGCGCTGGAGGTGCACATCGACCCCCACGCCGACCTGCTGTATCGCCAGGCCTTGCCGCTGCTTGAACAGGCGGACAACCAAGACGACAGCCCGGGCAGTTTGCGCACGGCACTGGGTAACGACGCCGAGCTCAGCCGCCAGGGCCAGGCCATGGCCCACACCCTGCCCACCGCTGTGGCATTGCTGAAAAAGTCGGTGGAGCTTGGCCACCCGGTGGCGCAGTACCGCCTGGCGCTGTACTACATGACCTACCTGCCCTCCGCGCAAATTTCCGATGCTGCCTGCCCGTTGCTCGAAGCCAGCCTGAGCCAGGGCTTTGCCGCACCGGCGCCCGCCATTGCCACCTGGTGCCCCCCCTACAATGCCAGTGCCGATTACCGCGCGGCACTGGAAGCCATCCCCAGCATGGCCACCCTGTATGCGGCCTATTACCCGCAACCTGCCACGCGCCTTGCCTGTAACCGCAATCAGCCCCAGGGGCTGTCCATGCTGTGGGGCCGCCAGCGTGACTATCAGGCTGAGGTGTACCGGCTGCTCAGCGACCTCGACCCACAGCACCGCGCGACGCTGCTGCAAAAGGCGGTGGATACCAACGGCTGTGTCACTGCCCAGCAGCACTTGACCAGCCGCCCCTAGGGCAGGCGGACAGCAAGAACGTTCAAGCCAGCCCCTGCCCCGTCTGGCATGCTGGCCTGCCTTACAGCCTATGCGCCAGCCCTCATGCCCCAGCTCGCCCGCCACGCCTTCCTGCACGGCGCCCTCGCCATTGTGCCGCTGTCCCTGGCAGTTGCCCCCTGGGGGCTACTGGCCGGCTCCATGGCCATCGAAGCCAACCTCACCGCGCTGCAAGGTCAAGGGCTGTCGGCCATTGTCTTCGCCGGCGCCGCGCAACTGGTGGCGATCGGCATGCTCAAAGGCGGTGCCAACCTGGCCTCGATCCTGCTCACCACCTTGCTGCTGACCTCGCAGCACCTGCTGTACGGCCTGTCGATGCGCCCGGTGCTGTCGCCACTGCCACTGCGCTGGCGTCTGGGCCTGGGCTTTCTGCTGACCGACGAGTTTTTCGCCCTGACCAGCCGCTACGACCAGCAGCAGTTCAACCGCTGGTATGCGCTGGGGGTTGGGCTGACCTTCTATGTTGCCTGGAACCTGTTCACCCTGGTCGGCATCATCGTGGGGCAGAACATTCCACACCTCGACCAGTTGGGCCTGGACTTTTCCATCGTCGCCACCTTCGTCGCCCTGATCACGCCACTGGTGCGCAACCTGCCCACGCTGGTGTGTGTGGCGGTGTCGCTGTTCACCTCGGTGCTGTTTACCCATTGGCACTGGGAAACCGCGCTGGTTGCCGCTGGCCTGCTGGGCATGGGTGCAGGCTTCGTGTGCCAGAAGCTGGCAGGGGGCCGTTCATGATCTGGCTGCTGATCGCCGGGATGGGCACCCTGGTGTTCCTGAACCGCTATGCGTTTCTGGAACCGCGCCTGCCCCTGCGCCTGGGCTCCAACGCCCGACAGTTTCTGGGCTTCGCCGTCCCCGGCATGCTGACGGCCATCTGTGGCCCGATCATCTTCATGCCCGACCACCAGCTTGACCTGAGCCTATTGAACCCTTACCTGCTCGGCTCACTGGTGGCCATCGCCCTGGTGATGTTGACCCGCCGCGTGTTGCTGAGCATGCTGGTGAGCATGTTGATCTTCTTTCTTCTGCGCAGTTGGCTGGCATGAGCACGCCCCTGCGTGAGCAGACTCACCTGTGGCAGGCGCCAGCGCTGGGCGACGTAGAGATGCTGCACGCCCGCTACGTTCAACAGCGCTTTGCCCCGCATGTGCATGAAGGGTATGTGTTCACGGTGATCGAGTCCGGCGCGCAACGTTTCTGGCACCGTGGCAGCGAGCACCTGGCGCCTGTGGGCAGCATGGTGCTGATCAACCCTGACGAGCTGCATACCGGGGCCAAGGCCCATGAGGCTGGCTGGCAATACCGCGGCTTTTACCCGGAACACCAACGCGTAACCGGCGTGCTCGAAGAACTGGAGCTGAGCCGGCAAGGCATGCCGCGCTTCAGGGACAGCGTGATTGTCGACCCGGCCCTGGCAGCGGCCTTCAGCCAACTGCACCGGTTGTCCGAAAGCAGTGCCAGCGCGTTGCAGCAGCAGACGGCCTGGCGCCAGGCGGTGCTGGCACTGGTGCAGCGCCACGGGCAAGGCGCCGAGCCATCCGCCCCTGGCCAGGAGCCGCTGGCGGTAGCCCGTGCGCGGGAAATGCTGGAAACGCACCTGGCCGAACCGCCCTCGCTGGAAGCGCTGGCCGCTGCAGTCAATTTGTCGCCTTTTCACTTTGCCCGGGTGTTCCGCCAAGCCACAGGCCTGCCACCCCACGCGTGGTTGAAGCAGCGACGCCTGGCGCGGGCCAGGGAAATGCTCAGGCGCGGCCTGGCCGCATCGGACGTGGCCTTCACCCTGGGCTTTGCTGACCAGAGCCACCTGAACCGGCAGTTCAAGCAGGCCTACGGGGTTACGCCGGGGGCCTATCGCAGCGCCTGTCGCTACGCCTGAACTGCGTCAAGGCGCCCCAGGCGGTTCTACCACCCGCTGCTACACTCAAGTGGCTGAATGGAGGATGCGGCCATGTCCGAAAAAGAGATCACCACCCTTCTGTCACTGATGAACCAGCGCCAGGCCTGCCTGAGCAGTGCTTTCAAGGAAATTGCCGACTGGATTGACCGCCAGGGCGATGTGCCTGCGGCTGGGAAGATTCGCGCAAGCCTCAGGGCGCTGGAGGCTGACGAGGCGCGGGTACGCAAGACGCTGACGTCGCTGACCCTGGACAGGCCGCTGCCCAGGTTCCGCAGTTGAGCCGACAGGGCCGCCGCGCGGCCCCGGCTCAACCGGTCAGTGGCTCATGTGCATGTGGTCGTGCCCACTGCCGGCCTCGGCGGTGAGCGGGCGTACCTCTGCCTGTACCTCTACGGTTTCCTTCACGCCCTTGGCGGTTTCCACGGTGAGGGTCAGCGGCACTTTCTCGCCTTCCTTTACCTGACCATTCAAGCCCATCAACATCACATGCAGCCCATTGGGGTCCAGGGTCACGGCTTTACCAGCAGGCAACTCGACCGCATTGACCTCGCGCATGCCCATGACGTCGCCATTCATGGTCATCTCGTGAACCTGCACGGTCTTGGCCACTGGCGAGGCCACGCTCACCAGCTTGCTGTCAGCATCGGCCGTGAGCGTCATGAACGCACCGGTGGACTGCTGGTGCGGCACGCTGGCGCGTACCCACGCATCGCTCACGCTGGTCTGGGCCAGTGCCGGCAAGCCCAGGCTCATGAGAAAAAGGGCCGCCAGGCCATGCTTGACTGGTTGCATCGACATTCAGCAGATCTCCATCAGGGTAACCAGGTCCTCGGCACATTCCTTGGCGTTCAGGGAATGGCCCAGGCTCAGGCGCAGGGTGCCACGCGTGTCGTAGACGTAGCTGGTGGACGAATGGGAAATGGTATAGGTGTCGCCGGCCGGGACTTTCTCGTAGAACACCTTGAACTCCCGAGCCACGGCGTCGATCTCTTCAGGTGTACCGGTCAGCGCCGTGAAGGTGGGGTCGAATGCCTTGACGTAGGCATCGAGCACTTCGGGCGTGTCGCGCTCAGGGTCCAGGGTAATGAACACCACTTGGAACAGGTCGCGGTCACGCCCCCGCAGCAACTTGCGAATTTGTGCGGCACGCGCCAGCGTGGTGGGGCAAATGGCCGGGCACTGGGTGAAGCCGAAGAAGATCATCGGCATGCTGCCATAGAAGCTCGACAGGGTGCGCACGTTGCCTTGAGGGTCCTTGAGGCTGAACTTGCGCCCCAGGATCTCGTTGCTCATGTTCTTGCCGTACTTGAAATCGAGCCCCCGGGCCGGGCTGCAGCCCGCCAGCAAACCGAGCCCGAGAACACCCATGCCGGCGACAACCGCGCGCCGGGTCAGAAGATCAGTCATGAAACCATCCTTTACAGGGAAGGTGCCGGCCCTCGGGGCGGGCCAGCCAAAAACCGGGGCATTCTGGCATGCCACCTGGGGGTGTTCTACCCAGGCCAGGCAGGAACGGTGCGCAGCCCTTTGAATACGGGCTGCGGCCTGTTGTCGCAGGGATTGAAACCGTAACACTTTGTTGCTAAGCGCACGTGTCAGGCCAACCTATGGCGCTGACAACGTCAGTAGTAGGCGTTCTCTTTCTGGCTGTGGTCGGTCACGTCGCGCACGCCTTTGAGCTCGGGTACGCGTTCCAGCAACGTACGCTCGATGCCGTCCTTCAAGGTCACATCGGCTTGGCCACAGCCCTGGCAGCCGCCGCCGAACTGCAGTACGGCGATACCGTCGTCCACCACATCCACCAGGCTGACCTGGCCGCCGTGGCTGGCAAGACCGGGGTTGATCTCGGTCTGCAGGTAATAGTTGATGCGCTCGTTGATCGGGCTGTCTTCGTTCACCATCGGCACCTTGGCGTTAGGCGCCTTGATGGTCAGCTGGCCACCCATGCGGTCGGTGGCGTAGTCCACCAACGCATCTTCCAGAAACGGCACGCTTACCGCATCCAGGTACGCCGTGAAGCTTTTCAGGCCCACGGCAGTATCATCAGGCTTTTCTTCGCCCGGCTTGCAGTAGGCAATGCACGTCTCTGCGTACTGGGTGCCCGGCTGAGTGATGAAAACGCGGATGCCGATGCCAGGCGTATTCTGCTTGGAGAGCAGATCGGCCAGGTAGTCATGGGCGGCGTCGGTAATGGTTATAGCGCTCATGTAGGTTCCTCACAGACTTGCGGCCAAGTGTACGCCAAGCCGGCCCTCTAACAAAGTCCTAGTATTTGACTCGGGAAAGGGTGTAGGCCTGGCCCGCCTCCTGCGGTGCGGCCAACCACGCACGCATGCGCCGGTACAGGCCGCGTTCCAGCCATTGGTAACTGAACCACGACAGCAGCGCGATGGAAGGCACGCACAGGGCAAATACCAGGTAAGGGTTGAGCTGGAGGCGCTGGCTGGCGAACCACCCGGCATACAGCACCAGCACATGGATCAGGTACACGGAATACGAGCAGTCACCCAGTGCCTTGAGCACGCGATTGCCCGCAAACAGCGGCTCCAGCGCGATGAAGGCGAGCACGATGAGCGCGCTGGGTATGCCCCAGTGCAACAGGCGCTGGGACGCATCCAGGTGGTAGATGGCGAGTACTGCAGCCGCTAGCAGCACCAGAGGCAGCCAGCGGCCCTGGCGGATCAGGCCCCGGCGGTACATCACCCCCAGGCCGATGCCCAGCAGGAACTCATAGATGATGTCATTGTTGTAGAAGCGGCTCAGCACGCCCATCCGGCCCAGCACTTCGCTGACCAGCAGTAACACCGCAGTAACCAGCAACAGGTGGTGCCGCTGGCGCACGAAGAAGGCCAGGCCGAACAACAGGTAGAACAGCATCTCGAAGTTCAGCGTCCACCCCACGTTAAGTGTCGGGTACAAGCCATACCCGCCGGGGTTCTCTGCCGGTATGAACAGCATCGACAGCAGCAGGTGATGCCAGCTGAACTCCTGGTGCGGCATCCATTGGCTGAACGCCAGCAGCAGTGCGGCCATCAGCGCCGTGTAGAACCAGTAGGCGGGCACGATGCGCAGTATTCGGTTAAGCAGGAACTCGCGCGGCGCTACGGTTTTATCCCGGGTTGACAGATAGATGACCAAGCCGCTGATGACGAAGAAGATGTCCACGCCCACGGCGCCGCGGTCAGCCAGCAACTGGCCGACCGGCCCACTGGCCTTGAAATCGAAGAAGATCTGCATGAAATGGTGACATACCACCACCCAGGCGGCGAATGCCCGAAGTGCCTGAAGCGAATACAGCATGGAGTACCCTGCGATTACCGGTGCATTGAGGCATCGGCTGCAGCGTGGCGCCGATACCACCCACCGTTTGGGACCGCAGGGTGGCCAGAAAGGTCAGCGGCCCCGATCAGAGGTTCTCGTAGCGGTTCATGTCCAGCACCCCGGCTTCGACCGGTTCGGTTTCCTTGATGAAGCTGTTCAGGTCATGGAAGTAGAACCAGAACTGCGGGTGGCTACGGCGCACGCCCCAGCGCATGACGATGCGCTCGAACTTGGCCGGGTCATCCCTGGCGTCTTCCATATCTTCGACGAATTCCGCTACATCACTGCTGGGAATATTGAAGATGAAGTTGGGGTAGCTGCTGAGCACCCCGGGGTACAAGGTCAGGGTATCGAGGCCTGGCTCGTAGCGATAAGCCTCACCCAGCAGGAAAGCGACGTTGGTGTGCGCGCGGTTGCGCAACAAGCTGTACACCTGGCGCTGCCCGCCCTGCCCTTCGATGCGCAGCATGGTCGCCTCGGGCAACTGCTTGATTACCTTCAGCCCTGCCGCTGGCCGGGAGACTAGGCGGCTGAGGGACTGCTCCACATTACGGAACTCTTCGGTCATCTGCGGCCGTGAGCAGTACGCACCCTGGCAGCGGTTGATCGGGTCGGGTGCCACGTTGAGGCTGCCAGTGCGCTGCAGCAGCTTGAGGCCGAAGTCACGCTTGGGGTCGCGCGGGTCCAGCACGATGCCGCTCGGGGTATCCGTGTCGATGTCTTCATAGTCGAGCCACATCTTCACCTTGCCGCTGTTCTGGTACCAGTCGCTGAGGATGTCCTGACGCTGGCTGGCCGGCATCAGGCGCAGGAAGTTGACCTCGGCGCCATTGCGGATCAGGTCGAAGTACAGCCGCGTCTGCAGCTGGTGCGATAGGTTGCCGAACACATCGAAGTTCACCGCCAGCTGGTAGTACGTGCGTTCCAGCAACGGGTAATCGAACAGCCACACGGTGAGCGGCACATCGCCCACCAGGCCTTTGGTCACCGAGGCACTGTCGAAATGACGGAAAATGCTCAACAAGGCGTTGTCGTTGCCGGCCCACAGGGTGGCCCAGCCCGGCGCGGGCATCTGCGCGTAGGCTTCCCGGCGCAGTTTCTCGTAGTCGTTGCGCTTGTCACGGTAGGCGCGCCACAGGCTCAGCACGTTGCCTACATCGTCATTCTGCCCAGGCATGGCCAGCAGTGGCGTGGCCTCGCCCCGGTAGGTTGCATCGGTAACGTAACGGTCGAAGGCCGGCTCCTGGAACAGCGCCCAGAAGTTGTCACGGATCACGTCGGTGGCGATCTGGCCACGGCACACGGGGCCGCGGATGAACGTGCGCACGAAGTACTCAGCGTTATCGAGCATGAACTGGTAGCGCGCCACCGCCGGGATCGCCTCGAAGGTTTCGAACGGGTTGGCGCGGTGGCGCGGCCCGTAGCCAGGCAAGGCGGTGGCGTGCCAGTCACCTGCGTAGAAGAGCTGTTTCACCCGCTTGAGCTTCTGCGGCCCCATCGGGTAGGTGATGTGGGTCTTGTGCACGATCACGCCCTGCACTGGGATCAGGCGGTAATAGAAATCGGTGCCGGGCGGGTCATTGGGGCGGCGGGTGGCGATGATGTCCACCGGCTGGCCGCTCGGGGTGCGCGAGCGTACCCACTGGAAGAAGTGGCCCTGCTCACCCCCAACGAAGTAGATATGGGCAAGGAACAGGTGCTCGTACAGCCAGCGCCCCACCAGCGCCTCGGTAGACCCTGGGCGGTTGAGCAGCTCTTCCCATTGCGCAATCTGGCTGGCTTCGGCAGCACTGGGCTTGATGGCCTGGTACTCCACCGGCGCACCGGCGGCCAGCCAGCGGCGCATGGTGTCGTATTCCTTGTCGGTCAGCCCGGTAACGGCCAGCGGCATGCCTTCCTTGGGGTGGGCGCCGGCATAGGCGTCGAATTCCTGAGGCAGCGGGCACATGTTGTTGCGGTTCAGCCCCAGTACGATCTCGTCCGGCACCTTGGCGTTGGGGGTGAGCGGGGTCTTGTGGCCGAGTTCGAGCATGCGCGCCATCAGCGCGGCCTGGCTGCCCTGGTTGTCGAGCACCGAGTAGAAACCTTTCTTGCGCCATTCTGCTTCGCTATGCGCGTCGTAGAACAAGCGCGTGGTCGGTACCGCCTCGGCCCGCTCCCCCTGGTACACAGGCACCTTGGTGGCGCCGCGCACAGCGCCCTCGGCACTTTCCAGTTTGAGCTGGCAGGCCGCGTCGTTGCAGGCATGGCAGGCCACGCACTTCTCGGTGAAGATCGGCTGGATGTCCCGGGTGTAGGAAATAGCCGGGCTGGATTGGGGCGCTTGCCCGAACACCGCGCTGCTGATCAGCAGGGCGAAGATACCGGCAAGAATACGATGCAGCATGTGCGCAGAGTCCTGGTTCTTGAAAGCCATCACGAGTGTTGCCTGGTAAAGCGGTGGTGCATGCCGGCCGGCAACATGAGCAGTTTTCATGCAAATGGGCGATACGCCTAAAATCCGCGCAGCTTTGTTATGATTCGCCACCTTCTGATATTCGCCCGACCAGGTAGTTCATATGTCCGACCGCAGCGCTCGTCTCCAAGCACTCCACCAAGCACTTAAAGAGCGCATCCTGATTCTCGACGGCGGCATGGGCACTATGATTCAAAGCTACCGCCTGGAGGAAGACGACTATCGTGGCACACGCTTCGCCGACTGGCCAAGCGACGTCAAAGGCAACAACGACCTGCTGCTGCTCAGCCGGCCGGACGTGATTGCCGCCATCGAAAAAGCCTACCTGGATGCCGGCGCGGACATCCTCGAAACCAACACCTTCAACGCCACCCAGATTTCCCAGGCCGATTATGGCATGGAAGCGCTGGTCTACGAACTGAACGTCGAAGGCGCCCGCATCGCGCGCCAGGTGGCCGACGCCAAAACCCTGGAAACCCCCGACAAGCCGCGCTTCGTGGCCGGGGTGCTGGGCCCCACCAGCCGCACCTGCTCCATTTCCCCCGACGTCAATGACCCGGGCTACCGGAACGTCACCTTCGACGCGCTGGTAGAGAACTACGTCGAAGCGACCCGCGGCCTGATCGAGGGCGGCGCCGACCTGCTGCTGATCGAAACCATTTTCGACACGCTGAACGCCAAGGCGGCGATTTTCGCCGTGCAGCAGGTGTTCGAAGACGATGGCGTCGAACTGCCCATCATGATCTCGGGCACCATCACCGATGCCTCTGGCCGTACCCTGTCCGGGCAGACCACCGAGGCGTTCTGGAACTCGGTACGCCACGCCAAGCCAATTTCGGTAGGCCTGAACTGCGCACTCGGCGCCAAGGACCTTCGCCCCTACCTGGAAGAGCTGTCGAGCAAGGCCGACACCCATGTCTCGGCGCACCCCAACGCCGGCCTGCCCAATGCGTTCGGGGAGTACGATGAAACCCCGGCCGAGATGGCTGCCGTGGTCGAGGAGTTTGCCGCCAGTGGCTTCCTGAACATCATCGGCGGCTGCTGTGGCACCACGCCAGGCCATATCGAGGCCATTGCGCAAGCGGTAGCCAAGTACCCGCCGCGGGTGATCCCGGACATCCCCAAAGCCTGCAGGCTGTCGGGGCTGGAGCCGTTCACCATTGACCGCCAGTCGCTGTTCGTCAACGTGGGTGAACGCACCAACATTACCGGTTCCGCCAAGTTCGCCAGGCTGATCCGCGAAGAGAACTACACCGAGGCGCTGGAAGTGGCACTGCAGCAGGTGGAAGCCGGCGCCCAGGTGATCGACATCAACATGGACGAAGGGATGCTCGACTCCCAGGCCGCCATGGTGCGCTTCCTCAACCTGATCGCCGGTGAGCCGGACATTTCCCGTGTGCCGATCATGATCGACTCCTCCAAGTGGGAGGTGATCGAAGCGGGCCTCAAGTGCATTCAGGGCAAGGGCATCGTCAACTCCATCTCGATGAAGGAAGGCGTGGAACAGTTCAAGCATCACGCCCGCCTGTGCAAGCGCTATGGCGCGGCGGTGGTGGTGATGGCCTTCGATGAAGTGGGCCAGGCCGATACCGCTGCGCGCAAGCAGGAAATCTGCAAGCGCAGCTACGACATCCTGGTAAACGAAGTGGGCTTCCCGCCTGAAGACATCATCTTCGACCCGAACATCTTCGCGGTGGCCACGGGTATCGAGGAGCACAACAACTACGCGGTCGACTTCATCGAAGCGTGTGCCTACATCCGTGACCACCTGCCCCATGCCCTCAGCTCGGGCGGTGTGTCCAACGTGTCGTTCTCGTTCCGTGGCAACAACCCGGTGCGCGAGGCGATCCACTCGGTGTTCCTCTTCCACGCGATCCAGAACGGCCTGACCATGGGTATCGTCAACGCCGGCCAGCTGGAGATCTACGACGAGATCCCGCCGCAGTTGCGCGAAAAGGTCGAGGACGTGGTACTCAACCGCACACCCCATGGCACCGATGCGTTGCTGGCGATTGCGGACGACTACAAAGGCGGCGGCGCCACCAAGGAAGTGGAGAACGAAGAGTGGCGTTCGCTGCCGGTTGAAAAACGCCTTGAGCACGCGCTGGTCAAGGGCATCACTGCGTTCATCGTCGAAGACACCGAAGCCTGCCGCCAGCAATGCGCACGCCCGATCGAAGTGATCGAAGGCCCGCTGATGAACGGCATGAACGTGGTCGGCGACCTGTTCGGTGCCGGCAAGATGTTCCTGCCACAGGTGGTGAAATCGGCCCGGGTGATGAAGCAGGCCGTGGCGCACCTGATCCCCTTCATCGAAGCGGAAAAGGGCGACAAGCCTGAAGCCAAGGGCAAGATCCTGATGGCCACGGTAAAGGGTGACGTGCACGATATCGGCAAGAACATCGTCGGGGTGGTACTGGGCTGCAATGGCTATGACATCGTCGACCTTGGGGTGATGGTGCCTGCCGAGAAGATTCTGCAGACCGCGCGGGAGCAGAAGTGCGACATCATCGGCCTGTCTGGCCTGATCACCCCGTCGCTGGACGAGATGGTGCACGTGGCCCGTGAAATGCAACGCCAGGGCTTCGAGCTGCCGCTGATGATCGGCGGCGCAACGACCTCCAAGGCGCACACGGCGGTGAAGATCGAGCCCAAATACAGCAACGATGCCGTCATCTACGTAACCGATGCCTCGCGTGCGGTGGGCGTGGCGACCCAACTGCTGTCCAAGGAGCTGAAAGCAGGGTTCGTGGAACGCACCCGCCAGGACTATCAGGAGGTGCGCGAGCGCACCGCCAACCGCAGCGCCCGCACCGAGCGCCTGAGCTACACCCGGGCCGTTGCCGCCAAGCCTCAGTATGACTGGGCGGGCTACCAGCCTGCAGTGCCTTCGTTCACGGGCGTTAAGGTGTTGCAGGACATCGACCTGCGCACCCTGGCCGAGTACATCGACTGGACGCCGTTCTTCATTTCCTGGGACCTGGCAGGCAAGTTCCCACGCATTCTCACCGATGAGGTGGTGGGCGAAGCCGCCACCGCGCTGTACGACGATGCCCGGCAAATGCTCGACAAGCTGATCGACGAGAAACTCATCAGCGCCCGGGCCGTGTTCGGCTTCTGGCCGGCCAACCAGGTGGCCGACGATGACATCGAGGTGTATGGCGAAGATGGCCAGCCTCTGGCCACCCTGCACCACCTGCGCCAGCAAACCATCAAGCCCGACGGCAAACCGAACTGGTCACTGGCAGACTTCGTGGCGCCCAAGGCAAGCGGTGTGACCGACTATGTGGGCGGTTTCATCACCACGGCGGGCATTGGTGCAGAGGAAGTGGCCAAGGCCTACCAGGATAAAGGCGACGACTACAGCTCGATCATGGTCAAGGCGCTGGCCGACCGCCTGGCCGAGGCCTGTGCCGAGTGGTTGCATGAACAGGTACGCAAAGAGTACTGGGGCTATGCCTGCGACGAGCAACTGGACAACGAGGCGCTGATCAAGGAGCAGTACCGGGGTATTCGCCCGGCGCCAGGTTACCCGGCCTGCCCGGACCACACCGAGAAGCAGACGCTGTTCCGCCTGCTCGATGGCAGCGCCATCGGTGAAACCGGCCCGAGCGGCGTGTTCCTCACGGAGCACTTTGCGATGTTCCCGGCCGCCGCCGTGAGCGGCTGGTATTTTGCCCACCCGCAGGCCCAATACTTCGCGGTCGGCAAGGTCGACAAGGACCAGATAGAAAGCTACAGCGCCCGCAAAGGCCAGGACATGGCGGTAAGCGAGCGCTGGCTTGCGCCCAACCTGGGCTACGATATCTGATGTGGCAGCGGGCGATGCCCGCTCCTACGCCCCCCCGGTGAGGCAACCAGGAGCCACCATGGACGATGATCGCCAAGGCAAACCCCCAACCCTGTGGCAAATGTTGCAGAGCATTCTTGCTGCCGCGTTCGGCGTGCAAAGTGGCAAGAACCGCGCGCGAGATTTCACCCACGGCAAGGCCAGCCACTTCATTGTGCTGGGTGTGCTGTTCACCCTGGCCTTCGTGGCGGTTTTGATCGGGCTGGTGCAGTTGGCCCTGCACCTGGCACGCTAGCTTACTGGTGGCTGACCCAGTACACCGCGGTGACGACCACCAGCAGGATCAGGCAGAGGATTGCCCAGGCATCCACGCTGCTATCGGGTTTGCGCGCCTTGGTTGAGTTGGCCATTGCATCGCCTCTTGTAGTGGTTATGGGAATGCACTTCACCACCAGCAGTTAAGACCAGCAATGCCCTTCCCTCAAGCAGGGGCTTTCAGTACTCGACCGGTGACGTGAGAAACGGATAGCGATAGCTGGCCGGGTGACCCACTGCGCTATAGGCTTTGAAATCCACACCGTAATCGGCAAGCTCCAGGCGCTTGAGCCAACGCCTGGCCTTCGCCTGGTCAATGCTTTGCAGCACGGGCAGGCTATAATCGCCACCACCGTCGCGGGCAAACGCCAACCCCCTGGCATCATCGTGCAGCATCACCATGGCCCACCCTCCGAGGGTGAAGTGCCCACCCATCAGCACGCTCAAACGCCCGTCAATGCGCGCACGCAAGGCCTCGGACGAACTGTTCACCGCACTGAACACCACGTCACGCCCAGGCTTGCGCCCAGCCTCTTCGAACGCTTGCATGGCCCCAAAAGCCATTTCGTCGTTTGCCGACCACACCAGGCGGGTGTCGGGGTAACGCTGCAGCAGCAGCTGCGCCTGTTCATAGGCACGCTCGCGGCTCCAGCCGCCATACACCACCTGGCGCAGGCGCACCTGCGGAAAATCCGCCAATGCCCGGCGCATGCCGTCTTCACGCCGTTGCGAGGCGGGGGTGGTCTTTACGCCGGAAAAGGCAAGCAGGTCCAACGTGCCTTCACCCTTGGGCAGTTGCGCCACCATCTCGTGGAGCATCTGGAAACCCGCCTGCTCATCGTTGGTGGTCAGCGTACCCAGTGGCATGGCGTACTTGTCGGGTTGGGCAGCTACCCGGCGCGCCTGGCCAGCCGTAAGGCCATTGTTGACCAGCAGCAGCTTGACCCCGGTACCCTGCGAAAGGCGCATGATTTCCGGGGCGACGTACTGCTCGTTGACCAGCACCAGGTAGTCGGGCCGCTGCGGCCCAGCCAGGGCCGCGCGGGCCTGTTTCATCACCACATCGGCGCGGCGCTCGCTGTACTCGACACGCAGGTCCATGCCCAGCTCGTCCGCGGCTGCCTGCATGAAGCGGGTATAACTGGTCCAGAAGGTTTCGTTCGACAACCCAGGGTTGAGGAAAACCACCGAAGCCGCTTGCGCCCCCGCCGTCAGCGGCAGGGCGAGGCACAGGCTTTGGCACAGGGCCTTGAACATGGGCTGACATCTCTGCAAAGCAAACCGCGGATTATAACGCCCCAAGGCTATCGACGGCACAAATGGCAGTCAGTCTCACATAGTCCATTTGGTTCTTTTCATATGCTAAAACATCACTTTAGCGCATAACCGCAACCTGCTATCGTTCCCCGGCTCCGTACCGGAGTGCGCGGCCGTGCGCGCGAATAGCTGCATGCCTGAGACAGGACTTTTATGTACGTATACGACGAGTACGATCAGCGGATCATCGAGGACCGCGTCAAGCAGTTCCGTGATCAGACCCGCCGCTACCTGGCCGGTGAGCTGAGCGAAGAAGAATTCCGCCCTCTGCGCCTGCAGAACGGCCTCTACATCCAACGATTCGCGCCGATGCTGCGTGTCGCCGTGCCGTACGGCCAGCTGAACGCCCGGCAGGTTCGCACCCTGGCCAAGATCGCCCGCGACTACGACAAGGGCTATGCGCACATTTCCACCCGCCAGAACGTGCAGTACAACTGGCCGGCGCTGGAAGACATCCCCGACATCCTCGCCGAGCTGGCCACCGTGCAGATGCACGCCATCCAGACCAGCGGCAACTGCCTGCGCAACACCACCACCGACCAGTTTGCCGGCGTGGCCGCAGACGAGGTCATCGACCCGCGCCCATGGTGCGAAATCGTGCGTCAGTGGACCACCTTCCACCCCGAGTTCGCCTTCCTGCCGCGCAAGTTCAAAATCGCCATCAACGGCTCGCAACAAGACCGCGCCGCCATCGAAGTGCATGACATTGGCCTTGAGCCGGTGCGCAACGAAGCCGGCGAGCTGGGCTTCCGGGTACTGGTGGGCGGTGGGCTTGGCCGTACCCCTGTGGTGGGCTCGTTCATCAACGAGTTCCTGCCCTGGCAGGACCTGATCAGCTACCTGGACGCGATCCTGCGCGTGTACAACCGTTACGGCCGCCGTGACAACAAGTACAAGGCGCGGATCAAGATCCTGGTCAAGGCACTTACCCCGGAAGTGTTCGCCCAGAAGGTCGAGGCCGAAATGGCCCACCTGCGCGGCGGCAGCAGCACCCTGACCGAAGCGGAAGTGCAGCGCGTGTCGCGCCACTTCGTCGACCCTGATTACCTGGCGCTGGAAAACGTCGACTACGCCGCGCTGGATGCCGATTTCCCTGGCTTCGCCCGCTGGCGTGCGCGCAATACCCGCGCCCACAAGCGCCCGGGTTATGTGGCGGTAACGCTCTCGCTCAAGCCGACCGGCGTGGCGCCAGGCGACCTCACCGACAAGCAGCTCGATGCCGTGGCCGACCTGGCCGAGCGCTACAGCTTTGGCTTCCTGCGCACGTCCCACGAGCAGAACATCATCCTCGCCGACGTCGAGCAGCGCCAGTTGCACGCGCTGTGGCAGGAGCTGCGCGAAGGGGGCTTCGCCACCCCGAACATCGGCCTGCTGACCGACATCATCTGCTGCCCGGGCGGCGACTACTGCTCGCTGGCCAATGCCAAGTCGATCCCGATTGCCGAATCCATCCAGCGCCGCTTCGATGACCTGGACTACCTGTTCGACATCGGCGAACTCGACCTGAACATCTCTGGCTGCATGAACGCCTGCGGCCACCACCACGTCGGCCACATCGGCATCCTTGGCGTGGACAAGAAGGGCGAGGAGTTCTACCAGGTTTCGCTGGGCGGCAATGCTGCACGCGGCGCCAGCCTGGGCAAGATCCTTGGCCCATCGTTCGCACAGGATGACATGGCCGACGTGATCGAGAAGCTGATTGCCGTGTATGTCGAGCAACGCACCGAAGACGAGCGTTTCATCGACACGTACCAGCGCATCGGCATCGACCCCTTCAAGGAACGCGTGTATGCAGCGAATCATTAAGAACAACCAGATCGTCGACGAAACCTGGCACCTGCTGCCCAAGGAAACGTCGTTCGACGAGCTGACCAACTGCGACGACTACATCGTACCCCTGCAGATGTGGCGCGACCACGCCCATGCCCTCAAGGCCCGTGACGGTGGCCTGGGTGTGTGGCTGGACAGCGATGAGGAAGCCGAAGAAATCGGCGAAGACGTGCAGCACTTCCAGGTGATTGCGTTGAACTTCCCGGCATTCACCGATGGGCGCAGTTATTCCAATGCTCGCCTGCTGCGTGACCGCTTCGGCTTCAAGGGTGAACTGCGTGCCATCGGCGACGTACTGCGCGACCAGCTGTTCTTCATGGCCCGTTGCGGTTTCGACGCCTTTGCCATCCGCGCCGACAAGAACCCGGAAGAAGCCCTGCAAAGCCTCAAGGATTTTTCGGTGACGTACCAAGGCGCCACCGACGAGCCACTGCCCTTGTTCCGTCGTCGCTGACCATTCGCTTTGCGACCAGTTGCGGGGGCGGGCTTGCCCGCAACTGGCTATTGCACCACGCGAAATTATCAACGCCCGCAGGTAAGCATTCTCCTCACGCCAACCGCGTACTACGCTCCTCTTGCACAGTCACCCGCCGAGGAGTTACCTGATGTCCCGCCCACCCCTGCCCCCGTTCACCCGTGACAGCGCCATCGAGAAAGTTCGCCTGGCCGAAGACGGCTGGAACAGCCGCGATGCCGCCAAAGTCGCCCTGGCCTATACCCCGGACACTGTCTGGCGCAACCGCGTCGAGTTCCCACGTGGCCGCGCCGAGGTACAAGCCTTCCTTACCCGCAAGTGGAACCGCGAGCTGGACTACCGCCTTATCAAAGAGCTGTGGGCCTTCGCCGACAACCGTATTGCCGTGCGTTACGCCTACGAGTACCGCGATGACAGCGGCCAGTGGTTCCGTGCCTACGGCAACGAAAACTGGGAGTTTGCCGAGGACGGCCTGATGCACAACCGCCACTCCAGCATCAACGAGCACCCCATCGCCGAAACCGAACGCAAGTTCCACTGGCCGCTGGGGCGCCGCCCCGATGACCACCCCGGCCTCTCTGAACTGGGGCTTTGAAGCCAGGCCGGGCAGCCTTGGCGGCTGGGGCATGGATACGCTGGCGGGCCACCTGTTTCAACCTGGCTGCGCAAGGTGCCCTGCCTGCACGCAGTTCAGCCGCCAAGTTGTGTACAGTAGGCCCACAACAATGCCCGCACAGGAGCCCGGCACATGACCGTGACGCTGTCCCCCCTGCAGATCGACTGCGACTTCGATTCCGGCAACATCCAGGTGATCGATGCCAATGACCCCGCCCATGTAAGGCTGGCCATACGCCCGGACACCCACAGTGGCCACTACCAGTGGTTCCACTTCAAGGCAAGCGGCCTTACCCCTGGGCAAACCCACCGTTTCAGCCTGGAAAACGCCTCCGGCTCCTCCTATCGCAACGCCTGGCACGGTTACAACGCCGTGGCCTCCCATGACCAGCAAACTTGGTTCCGGGTGCCCAGCCAGTTCGACGGCACGGCGCTGTCGTTCGAGGTGACAGCCGAGCAACCACAGATGTGGTTCGCCTATTTCGAGCCCTACTCACGCGCCCGCCACAACCAGTTGATCGAACGTGCCCGCCAAGTGCCCGGCGTCGAGTTGCTGGCCAGTGGCCGCAGCGTGCAGGGCCGCGATATCCCTCTGCTGCGGGCCGGTGATGCCGCACCGGGCAAGCGCAAGCTGTGGCTGATTGCACAGCAGCACCCCGGCGAGCACATGGCAGAGTGGTTCATGGAGGGCGTGATCGACCGCCTTCAAGCCAACGACGCGACCATTCAGCAGTTGCTGGGCAAGGCTGACCTGTACCTGATCCCCAACATGAACCCGGACGGCGCCTTCCTCGGGCACCTGCGCACCAACTACCCGGGCAAGGACCTCAACCGCGCCTGGCAGGACGCCAGCATCGAGTTCACGCCTGAAGTGTTCTTTGCCCAGGCGCAGATGAAGCAATACGGCGTGGACGCATTCATCGACGTGCACGGGGACGAAGAAATCCCCCACGTATTCACCGCCGCCTGCGAGGGCAACCCGGGGTACTCTGCACGCCTCGCCCAGCTTGAAGAGCACTTCCGCAGCACCCTGTGCAGCCTGACGGCTGACTTCCAGACGCTGCACGGCTACACCCGCGACGCGCCCGGCCAGGCCAACACCACCCTGGCCTGCAACGCCGTCGGCATGGCCTACGACTGCCTGTCGCTCACCTTGGAGATGCCTTTCAAGGACCATGACGACGCACCCAATGCGGTCACCGGCTGGTCGGGCGCACGGTCGAAGGCACTGGCCAGCGCCGTACTGGACACGCTGGCGCACATGGTCGACCGCTTGCGCTGAGCCTCAGAACTGAACGTCCAGTACCACACTGTCGGAATAGCTCGCGGCCGGGGATGTGGGCTGGTCGGTATGGGTCGACGGCCAGTTGGTAGGGCAGCAACTCGCGCCCATTGATAAGGCGGCCCGGCCCGACATCGCCGAACAGGCCACGCAGCGCTGATGACCAGCAGCGGCCCTAGGGTCAACAGCAACAGCGAAGAGCGGCTCATGGCGTAACCTCCCTGTTCGGCCCTTGTCGATCTATGCTGGTCTTGAGCGTAGCAGTGAGGTGCATGGGCAAACGGGCGGAGAGGCCGTTTTTGGTATTAGCAAAAAAAGCGATAGGGCGTGCGATACACCCCCAACGCACTGAGCCGAACGCTTTGCTGAAGACGCGCTCAAAATTGGCAAACAACGGCAACCCGAGCGATATTCTGATAGGGTGTATCACCTTCATCCTGCCCAGACTCATGCGGCATGCATGGACCTAATCGACAGGAGCGTTTTCATCAATGACGACAGACTTAACGCTGGCCCAGGCGGTGGAGCGCTGTGCCCAGGAACCTATCCAGATTCCTGGCAGCATTCAGCCACACGGTTTTCTGCTTGTGCTTGATGAAAATGACCTGAGGGTGTTGCAGGCGAGCGAGAACGCCCAGCAGTGGTTAGGCATATCCGCTGCATCGCTGGTTGGTTCGCCCTTCAGTGACGTTGTCACTGGCGACTTCGATTTGCGCGCGCATCTAGGCAGGCTTCCTCAAGATGAGGTTTTCCCGTTTCATATCGGCGATGTGCAACTTCGCGAAGGCGCTCCATACCGCCAAGCATTGCACATGCTGGCCCACCGCCATGATCAGGCGCTGATCGTCGAGTTGGAGGCGCCACGTCTGCCGGAAGATTTGGCCTCGCAGGGCGACTATTACCCCTTGGTGCGCAACTTCATAAGCACCGTGCATCTGGCTGGTACCCTTGAAGAACTGCTGCACCAGACGGTGCTGCAGCTCAAGCGCGTCACCGGTTTTGGCCGGGTGAAGGCCTATCGCTTCGACGCCGAAGGCAATGGGCAAGTGCTGGCGGAGGTCGCCGACCCCGATTACCCCACCTTCATGGGCTTGTGCTTCCCGGCATCCGATATTCCTGCTCAGGCCCGTGAGTTGTACCGGGTCAACCGCATCCGCGTCATCGAAGATGCCAACTACCAGCCGTCACCGCTGGTGCCGGGCACCAACCCGCTCAGCGGCAAGCCGCTGGACATGAGCTTTGCCAGCCTGCGCAGCGTGTCGCCGGTACACCTGCAATACATGCGCAACATGGGCACACTGGCCTCCATGTCGCTGTCGATCGTGGTGGATGGCAAGCTGTGGGGGCTGATCTCCTGCCACAACGCGGAGCCTCGCCCGGTCGACCTGCGTACCCGCACCGCCTGCGAACTGCTGGCCAGTGTGCTGTCGCTGCAGATTGAATCCCGCGAGTCACACGCCGACACTCAACGGCTGCTAGAGCTGCGCCAGCACATCGTGCGCATGATCGCCTCCATGGCAGACCACGATAGCGTCAGCGAGGGGCTGCATGCCGTTCCTGACGTGTTACTGGCATTTGCCAACGCGCAAGGCGCTGCTGTCATTTCTGCTGACCGTTGCGAGCTATACGGTCAGACACCGCCCGAGGCACAGGTCAACGCACTGGTGCATTGGTTGTCTCGGCGTGCGGGTAATCTTGTTTTCCACACCGACAATGCGCGCCGCGACGTGGATGAGCTGCCTGAGCTTGGCAACCATGTGGGTGGCGTGCTTGCGGTGGCCATCTCGCAGATCCATTCCCATTACCTGCTGTGGTTCCGGCCCGAGCAGGTGCGCACCGTTGAATGGGCGGGGCAGCCGACCAAGCGGGTGGGGCCGCAAGGTAACCTGGACCCGCGGCACAGCTTCGAGCGCTGGCAGGAACAACTGAGCGGCTATTGTGCCCCGTGGGACCCACTGATTGTGGAGGGGGTCAGCGAACTGCGTACGGCCGTGATGGGCATCGTGCTGCGCAAAGCGGAAGAAATGGCCCAGCTGGCGGGCGAACTGCGCCGCTCCAACAAGGAGCTGGAGGCGTTCTCCTACAGCGTCTCCCATGACCTGCGTGCGCCGCTTCGGCACATTGCCGGCTACACCGAACTGCTCAGCGAAATCGAAGGCCCCGGTTTCAGCGAGCGCGGCAAGCGCTTCTTGCAGCATATCGGCGAAGCCGCTCATTTTGCCGGCAGCCTTGTCGACAATTTGCTACATTTTTCACAAATGGGCCGCTCAGCGCTGCGCATGTCAGATGTAGACCTCAATGCCTTGATCGATGCCATCCGTGCGGAACTCGCACCGGATTACGCGGGGCGTGAAATCATCTGGACCATTGCGCCCTTGCCCAAGGTTCATGGAGACCCCGCCTTCATCAACCTGGCGTTGAACAACCTGTTGGCCAACGCCATCAAATACACACGTGGGCGCACGCCGGCTCGCATCGAGGTGTTCGCCGTGCAGCATGCCGAGGAAGTCGAGGTGTGCATCCGTGATAACGGCGTAGGCTTCGACATGGCGTACGCCAACAAGCTGTTCGGGGTGTTCCAGCGGCTGCACCGCATGGAAGACTTCGAAGGCACAGGAATCGGCCTGGCAAGCGTGCGCCGTATCATCGAACGCCACGACGGGCGCGTCTGGGCCGACGGCCAGATCGACAAAGGCGCCAGCTTCCATTTCACTCTACCGCGCCACCCCGCGACACACTGAGGTACCGTTACCATCATGCTCAAACCCATCCTGCTGGTCGAAGACAACCCTCGGGACCTGGAGCTGACGCTCCTGGCCCTGGAGCGTAGCCAGTTGGCCAACGAAGTTATCGTGTTGCGCGACGGCGCCGATGCCCTCGATTACCTGCTGCGCCGTGGCGCCTACGCCGACCGCGACGACGGCAACCCTGCCGTGTTGCTGCTGGACCTGAAACTGCCGAAAGTCGATGGCCTCGAGGTGCTCAAGGAAGTGCGCGCCACGCCCGAACTGCGCAGCATCCCGACCGTGATGCTGACGTCTTCGCGTGAAGAGCCTGACCTGCTGCGTGCCTATGAACTGGGCGTGAACGCCTACGTGGTCAAACCAGTCGAATTCAAGGAGTTCGTCGCCGCCATTTCCGACCTTGGGGTCTTCTGGGCCGTGCTGAACGAGCCGCCACCTGGCTCCCTGCGCTTGACCCGCCGCGGCAACTGAGGCTCACGCAACGATGCAGTCTACCCCGCTGAACCTACTGATGGTCGAAGACAGCTCGATGGATGCCGAGCTGACCCTGATGCGCCTGGAGCGCAGCGGGCTGCACGTTCAGTCGCACCTGGTGTTCGACCACACGGGTGTCGAAAATGCCCTGCGCGACGGGCGCTACGACCTGATCCTGTGCGATTGCGTACTGCCCGGCTCGTCCGGCACCGACGTGCTGTCCATCGCCCAGCGCCTGGCGCCGGACGTGCCGTTCATTTTCCTGTCCGGTATCTACGGTGAAGAGCATGCGGTGGAGATGATCCGCCTGGGTGCTACCGATTACGTACTGAAAAAGAACCTGCCGTTGCTGCCCAAGGCAGTACGCCGCGCCCTCACCGAAGTGCAGGAACGTCAGCGCCGTCGTCGGGCTGAAGAAGCACTGGCCGAGGTTGAAGCGCGGGCCCGCATCGCCATCAACGCTGCCGGCATGGGCACATGGGATCTTCGCCCCCAGGAGGGGCTGCTCGTCTGGGATGAGCGCGCCAAGAAGCTGTTCGGTTTGGCCACCGACACGCAGATGAGCCTTGAAGTCTTCTACGCCGGCATCTATCACGAAGATGTGCCGATGGTAAAGGATGCCGTAGACCAAGCCATGCAGCCTGAGAGCGGCGGTCACTACCGCATGGAATTCAGGATCGTTCAGCCGAACGGCCAGGAGCCACGCTGGCTGCTCAGCAGTGGCCAGAGCCAGTTCGCTGACGGCAAATGCGTGCGCTTTTCCGGTGTTCTTCAGGACATCCATGCACAACGGGTGGCGACCCAGGCGCTACGCCAGCTCAACGAGATGCTTGGCGAACGGGTTGAACGCCGCACCCGCGAGCGCGACCGGGCGTGGGAGCTGTCCCAGGACCTGCTGGCCGTACTCAACAAAGACCTGACCCCGGTGGCGCTCAACCCTGCCTGGGAAGCCAGCCTGGGGTTGTCTCGCGAACGCCTGAGCCAGTCATCGCTGCTGCACCTGCTCCCCGAACCCGACCAGGAACTGCTGCTCACCGAGCTGGCTGCCCTCGCCCATGGCCGCACCAGTGCCCGTTTCGTCGGGCGCATTCTGCATGCCGGCGGCCAACAACGCTGGCTGTCGTGGGTGGTGGTGCCGGAAGATACCCTGCTGTACGTGGTGGCGCGGGATATCACCAGCGAGCGTGAAGCTGCAGTGGGCCTGGCCGATGCCAACGCCCGCCTGCGCGAACAGATCAACGAACGCGAACGAATCGAGGCTGCACTGCAGCAAATGCAGCGCCTTGAAGCCGTTGGCCAGTTGACCGCGGGGGTTGCCCACGACTTCAACAATTTGCTCACGGTGATCCTCACTGGCGCGAGCTTCCTGGAGCGGGACCTGAACAAAGGTGACCTCGACAAGGCCCGCTCCCGCCTGACCCACGTGCGTGAAGCGGGTGAGCGCGGGGCCAAGCTGACTTCGCAGTTGCTGGCATTCTCCCGCCGTCAGTGCCTGGAGCCAGTACCCCTCAACCTCAACCGCACCCTCGATGGCCTGGAAGAACTGCTGCGGCGCACGCTGGGGGGCAACGTTTCGGTGCGCCTGGACCTGGACCGGGCGTTGTGGCAGGCCCTGACCGACCCCACCCAGACCGAGATGATCATCCTCAACCTGGCCATCAACGCCCGCGATGCCATGCCCGATGGCGGCCAGTTGACCTTGGTGACCCGCAACACGCGCATCGACACCCCACCTCAGCGCCCGGAAGATCCGGACCCTGGTGAGTACGTAATGCTGAGCATCCGCGACACAGGCTGCGGCATGAGTGAAGAGGTGGTGGCCAAGGTATTCGAGCCATTCTTCACCACCAAGGACATCGGGAAAGGCTCTGGCCTGGGCCTGGCCCAGGTGTTCGGTTTCGCCAAGCAGTCTGGCGGCGGTGTGCGCATCGAAACCACCCCGGGACGCGGCACTCAGGTGGCCGTCTACCTGCCGGCAGTCAAGAATCACGTTATCAGCGAGCCTGCCGCCCCGGTGGTTAGCCAGTCCATCAGCGACAGCGGCAGCAACCGCACCGTGTTGTTGGTAGACGACGACCACCTGGTGCGCGACATGCTTGGCGACGTGTTGCGCCAGTACGGTTATGAGGTGCGCCAGGCGCACAGTGGCGAGCAGGCACTGGCGCTTCTGGATGACGGCATCGACCTGCTGCTCACCGACTTTGCCATGCCGGAGTTCAACGGCGCGCAGCTTGCCGTTGCCGCTCGTGAACGCTTCCCTCAGCTACCTGTGGTCTTTCTAACTGGCTACGCAGAGTTGCAAGGCCTGGACCTGCCGGGCAGCGTTGTGATCCAGAAGCCCGTTCAGGCGGACGACCTGGCCAGGGCGCTGGACGAAATGCTGGGCGTACCGGGGTAAACCTGTGCAATCGGGGCCACTCAGCCCCGACTCGCCCACACACTGAATGCCAAACGACAAAAACGACGAAACCAGCGCTTACGTGATAAGCACTGGAAAGATGTTTTGATCTGAGAAAATGGCAGGGGCGGCTGGATTCGAACCAACGCATGGCAGGATCAAAACCTGCTGCCTTACCGCTTGGCGACGCCCCTGTATCAGATGCAGCAATCGCTGCCCGGATAATCCCAATAAGGTGACAACGTGTTGTTGTCTTGGAATGCGCGGCACTTTAACAACAATGTTGCTGCCTGTGAAGCCCCTAATCGAAAAAAAATGCCAAAAAACAGCGGCTTAGTTATTAGCAGAAAAAAAATTACCGCTCGTCGCTTTCCTGCCGCCGTACCTCAACACAATCGCATTCGCTCCTTCAAATCAGATAACCCAACGCAGTGACCAAGGAGGACCGTATGCCTGTTTCTCACGACCTGTATCAGGACTTGCACTACCCCCGTGAAATCGTCCAGCAGCGTCGCCTGCAGGACCAGACGCTAGACCGCTTGCTGGACGAGTACGTCGACATCGATAACCAGGTGCTTGCAGCGGAGTCGATCTCGGCCGGCAACTTCGTCGATGAGGACCTGCGCCACCTCAAGGAACGCCGGCTTGCGGTGAAGTACATGATCGAGCGCCAGCTGGAACGTAAAGCCTGAGATCGGGGTTTTGCCGGTGATGACCTATCGCGGTAAGTGATGGTTGACGGTCACTTTCTCTATTGGTCAAATCCGCGGCACCCGGGCAAGCTTCCGGGCGCCCGTTTATTGCCCAAGGAGCTCAGTTCGTGCCTGCCTGGATCCCTGCCCCGCTACGCCAACTTGGCCAACGCCTAAGCCCTGCCCGCGCTGACCGTCATGCACTGCTCACGTGGTTCGAGGAAAAAGCCCAGAGCCGTGGCTACGCGTTGAGCGAGGGTCAGCGCCAAGTGATTGCGTGCATGGGGCAGCAGTTGAGCCAGTTTGAGCAGGGGCAGCCAAGTAGCCTTTACCTGCACGGCGCGGTCGGGCGCGGTAAAAGCTGGCTGCTGGACGGCTTCTTCCAGGCTGTGCCTGTGCAGGCAAAGCTACGCCTGCACTTTCATGACTTTTTCGCCCGACTGCACCAGGGCATGCACCGCCACCGCGCCTTGGACAACGCCATGGCCGCTACCCTCGACGAATTGATCGGCAAGTGCGAGGTGCTGTGCTTCGACGAGTTCCATGTGCATGACATTGGTGATGCCATGCTGCTTACGCGCCTGTTCGATGCCTTGTTCGCTCGGGGCATCTACCTGCTGGTCACCTCCAATTATGCGCCGGAGGGGCTGCTGCCCAACCCGCTCTACCATGAGCGCTTCCTACCCGTCATCCGCCTGATCAACACCCGCATGAAGGTCATGGAAGTGGGCGGTGCTATCGACTTTCGCAGCCTGCCGGCCAACCGCGAACACCAGTGTTTCACCCGCGGCCTCTATGTATGGCCAGGCGATGCCGGGCAGCGCCTGGCCCTGAAGCTGCCCGAGGCGGCACCCGGGGTGCTGCACATCAACAACCGTTCACTACGGGCCAGGGCCGTGGATGGCACACGGGTGATGTTCACATTCGACGACCTGTGCGAGCAGCCTACCGCCGTGATCGACTACCTGGCCCTGGCCCGCCAGTTCAGTGAGTGGGTCATCGACGGGCTGGACGACCTGGCGGACTGTTCGCTGGCGGCGCAGCAGCGCTTTGTCAATCTGGTGGATGTCCTGTACGACCAGGACCGCCAGGTGACTGTCATTGGCAAACGCCCGCTGGCAGACAGCCTGGACGGGGCCATTGCCGACCTGATGCGTACCCGAAGCCGGTTGGGGCAATTGCATCAGGTCGGCCCTGGCCCGACCTGACCAGCACTGTTTTCACACTGCTTTAGGCAGGTCGGCCAGCACCGTTTCGATTTCCTGAAGCACGGCGGGATCATCCAGGGTAGAGGGTGGCACGTAGGCCTGCCCGTCGGCGATCTTGCGCAGCAACGCCCGCAGAATCTTGCCCGAACGCGTCTTGGGTAACCGCCGCACCAGCCGCACCCGGTTGAAACAGGCCAGCGCACCGATTTCTTCACGCACCCTGGCCACCAGGTCTGCCAGCAACTGCGCCTCGGTAGTGCCCTCACCATCTTTCAACACGACCAAGGCGAGCGGCACCTGCCCCTTGATGTCGTCATGCACGCCGATCACTGCGCATTCGGCAACCGCCGCGTGGCGTGCCACCAGGTCTTCCATTTCCCCGGTGGACAGCCGGTGCCCGGACACGTTGATGACGTCGTCCGTTCGCCCCATGATGTAGACAAAGCCGTCGTCGTCCAGGAACCCGCCGTCGCCGGTGTGATAGTAACCAGGGTAAGTGTGCAGGTAGGCCTGCAGGTAACGGTCGTGGTCCCCCCACAGCGTCTGGCTGCACCCTGGGGGCAAGGGCAGTGCGATCACGATGGCGCCCTGCTGGTGGGTGCCCAGCAGATGGCCCTCGTCATCCAGCACGCGCACGTGGTAACCCGGCACTGCGCGGTTACTCGAACCCGGCCTGGCCGCACTGCCTTCAAGGCCTACGCACGGCGCGGTGACGGGCCAGCCGGTTTCGGTTTGCCACCAGTGGTCGTGCACCGGCTTACCGGTGACGCGCTCCAGCCATTGGTGGGTGCTGGAATCGAGCTTTTCCCCGGCCAGGAATAACTGGCGCAGCGAGCTCAGGTCGTACTGGCCAAGCAGCTCGCCCTCCGGGTCTTCCTTGCGGATAGCGCGCATGGCGGTGGGTGCGCAGAACAGGCCGTTGACCTTGTACTGCTGCACGACGCGCCAGTAGGCGGCAGCGTCCGGGGTGCGGATTGGCTTGCCCTCGTAAAACACCGTGGTACAACCGCACATCAACGGCCCGTAGACGATCAGCGAGTGGCCTACCACCCAGCCGACGTCCGATATGCCCCACCACACATCACCGGGCTGCATGCCGTAGATGTTGTGCATGGCATAGCGCAGGGCCACAGCGTTGCCGCCGTTTTCCCGCACGATGCCTTTGGGTTTGCCGGTGGTGCCCGAGGTATACATGATGTACAGCGGATCGCCAGCGTCGAGCACCACCGGGGCGACGGGCACTGCGCCCACAAGCGCCTCGGCCCAGTCCAGGTCTCGCCCTGGTTGCAGCGGTGCCTGCACCTGTGGCCGCTGCAACACCAGCACATGGCGCGGCTGGTGCTGGGCCAGTTGCAACGCGCGGTCGACCAGAGGCTTGTATTCGATCACCCGGTCGAACTCGAGCCCGCAAGAGGCTGTGAGCAGCAGGGTTGGGCGCGCATCGTCGATACGCAGCGCCAGCTCGTTGGCTGCGAAGCCGCCAAACACCACCGAATGCACCGCGCCAATGCGGGCGCAGGCGAGCATGGCCATAGCGGCCTGCGGCACCATCGGCATGTAGATGATCACCCCGTCACCCTTCTTCACCCCCAGCTGGCTTAGCAGCCCAGCCAGGCGGGCTACCTCATCGCGCAGCTCAAGGTAGGTATAGGCTTGCTGCGCCCCTGTGACAGGAGAGTCGTAGACCAACGCCAGTTGTTGCCCCCTGCCCTGTTCGATCTGGTGGTCCAGGGCGAGGTAACAGCTGTTCAGACGGCCATCGGGGAACCAGCGATGCGTGCCGTCGGCATTGTCCTGCAGGGTGATGGCAGGGGCGCGATACCAGGCGATCGACCGGGCCTGTTCAGCCCAGAAGGCAGCCGGGTCGGCGATGGAGTGTGCGTAGCTTTGCTGGTAGCTCATGTGCAATGAACCCGATCGTTGTTGTTATTGAAGGGCGAATGCTGAGTATGGCCGGGCTGACCCGGCGCGCCAGGCGGCTAAAGGCCTAACAGACCTGCAAATTTGCAGGGATCAGGTGCCAGCACCTACTACGGCCTGCCTTTACCACGCTCCGTGCCTTTCCACTAGAATGGGCCCTCCCTTGCCGAGGCTGCCCCATGGACATCGATCAGGCCCGTACCTTTCTGGAAATCGTCCGCAGCGGCAGCCTGGTGGCCGCTGCCGAACGCCTGTTCGTCTCGCAAACGGCCGTCACTGCGCGGGTACAGCGCCTGGAGCAACAACTGGGCTGCCAGCTGTTCGTCCGTGGCCGCAGCGGCGCCAGCCTGACCCCTGATGGCGAGGCGTTCGTCAGCTACGCCAACCAGCTGGTGCAGACCTGGGAGGCCGCGCGCCGCGAGCTGCCGCTGCCCCGGGGCTGCCAGCAGATGCTGCACGTGGGTGGGGAAGTAAGCCTTGGTAACCCGATGATGCTGGGCTGGGTCAGTGCCCTGCACCGCGAGCTGCACGGCTACGCTATACGAAGTGAGGTCAGCGACGGCGAAGCGCTGCTGCGCAAGGTGGAAATGGGCCTGCTGGATGCCGCCCTGGTGTACCAGCCCAACTACGGCCCGGGGTTGCAGGTGGAGCAGTTGATGGAAGAAAAGCTCATCCGCATCCGCCGGGTGGACCGGCCTGAACCCTACGTGTACATCGACTGGGGCGATGCCTTTCGCAGGCAGCACGACGCGGCGCTCCCAGAGTGTGCGCAGGCAGCACTGAGCTTCAACCTTGGCCCGCTGGCGTTGCAGTTCATCCTCGACCAGGGCGGCAGTGGCTATTTCCGCACGCGGGTGGTGCAGGCTTACCTGGACAGTGGCGTGTTCGAGCGGGTGCCGCAAGCACCCGAGTTCACCTACCCGACCTACCTGGTGTATTCACGCGAGCGCGACAGCGCAGCACTGCAACAGGCGTGCGCCACGTTAAGACGCCTGGTGGCCGCAGACCAAAGCGACTGGTCACAGCGTTGGGACCCGGCTATCTGACGCCTTTGGCTGGCTGAGCACCTGGCGCTGCAGGCCCGCGATGACATCGGTCTGGGTGATGACGCCGACCAGGCGCCCGGCCTCCAGTACCGGCAGGCAATGCAAGCCTCGTTCACACAACAAGGGCAGCAGGGTATCCAGCGGGGCCGTGCTGTCGACACTCACCACCTGACGGCTCATCACCTGCTCCAGGCGCAGCACTTCACCGCCCAACAGCCGACGCCAGCCTTGCCGCTGTGGTCGCATGGCGGGGCCGAGCAGGTCGCTGACGGTGACGATGCCCACCAGTTCACCCTTGGCCAGCACCGGCAGCGCTTTTACGTGATGGCCGGCCAGGCGCGTGCAGGCTTGCGCCAGCGGCATGTCAGGGGTGGCGAACTGCACGTCACGGGACATTACCGAGGCTGCGGTCAAGCCGCCCAAGCTGCGCCGCAGCGCCTGCTGCTCGGTCGCCAGGATGATCTGCTCCAGTTCAGCACGGCTGACGTCGACGAACTCACCGAGGGCCTCCAGGGCCTGGTCCAGGTCTTCGCCCCGTACGCCAACCCGTTCGCGGGGGGGCGGGTCCTGGGTGTGGTGCAGGTCCTTGCGCGAGGCCAGGCCCTTTGGGTAAGCCGCGCCCGTGCAACGGTTGTAGAGGATGGCCACGGCTACCAGCCCCCCTGCGTTCAACAGCACCGGCTCCAGCAGGTGCTCGCCCATGGCGGTGAGCCCTGGGTCGGCAAGCACCACGCTTACCGCAACACCGCCACCGGGCGGATGCAGGCAGCGCATCAGGCACATCACCAGTACCGAAACGCCCAGGGCGCTGGCCGCCACCCAAAGCTCAGGCCCGAGGGATTGCCGCATGGCCAGCCCGATGATGCCAGCCAATGCATAGCTGCCCACCACGGGCCAAGGCTGGGCCAACGGGCCGGAATACACGGCGAACACCAGCACCGCCGAGGCAGCCAGAGGGCCTAGCAGATGCAGGGCAATGGCGGGGCCGAATACCAAGCTGGTCGCCCAGCCGGCGAGGAATAAACCCAGGAGTGCGCCAACACCTGCACGCAGCCATTCTTTCGGCGGCGTATTCAGGGGCGCTGGCAGCCATCGGTGCAGGCGATTCGGGGATCGTGAGGCGGGCATCGGGTATTGGATCTATCTTGTGCAGGGAATGGGCAACCACACAGCGCCCTGTCATCGAGCAACGGGTTCGCTCAAGGGCGGGATTCTGCACGGGCCAACGCCACCGAACCAATTCAAAAAAATGCGCTTGAGGTGCAATTTTCTTGCACCACGAAGCCAGACATCGAGGATGGCAGCCCCGTTTCAAGCCCCCTTGCGCGGCAGGTCGAGCGTGACTCGCAAGCCACCCAGGGGGCTCTGCGCGAGCGACAGGGTTCCACCCCAGGCGTCACAGATATCGCGCACAATACCCAACCCCAGGCCATGGCCGTCGACCTGTTCGTCCAGCCGCGAACCGCGCTCAAGCACCTGCTGCCGGCGGCTTTCCGGGATACCAGGACCATCGTCGTCCACCCACAGTTGGTACCCGCCGGCTGTGGAAGCGATCCCCAGGCGCACTTCACTGTCCGCCCACTTGCAGGCGTTATCCAGCAGATTGCCCAGCAGCTCAAGGCTGTCTTCCCGGTCCCAGGGCAGTAACAGCCCGGCGGGCACGTCACTTTCCAGCCGCAGGCCCTCACCGTGAATCATGCCGAGTGTGCCAAGCAGCCCCGGCAGCTCGGCGTCACAATCGAACTGGGCGCCGGGCAAGGCATCGCCGGCCAGGCGCGCACGGTTGAGTTCACGCGCCAGGCGCTGCTGGATCTGCTCCAGTTGCTCACGCATCTGCCCGCTGAACCCAGGCACCCCGTGCAGCCGGTCGCTGGACGCCAGGCTCAGCAACACCGCCAACGGGGTTTTCAACGCGTGGCCCAGGTTGCCTAGGGCATTGCGCGAGCGGCGCAGGCTGTCTTCGGTGTGATTGAGCAGGTGGTTGATCTGCCCCACCAACGGTGCCAGTTCGCTGGGCACCTCGTCGTCCAGCTGCGAGCGCTGCCCTTGCTGCAACTGCGCAATCTGCTGCCGGGCACGCTCCAGCGGCCGCAGCGACCGGGTAACGGTGATGCGCTGCAGCACCAGCACCAAGGCCAGCGCCACCAGCCCCATGCCCAGGCCGATCTGCTGCAGGCGGCGGAACCCCTCGCGCACCGGCGAGTAATCTTGCGCGACACTGATCGAGATATCCTGGCCCAGGCGCCGGTAGTCGGCGCGCAGGGTCAGCAATTCCTGGCCCTCGGGGCCCAGCTCGTGCCGGTCGGACAGGCCAGGGGCGGAAGGCTTGGGCATGTTCATGTCCCACAACGAGCGCGACCGCCAGGTGCCCTGGTCGAAATCAATGCGGAAGTAGTGGCCAGAAAACGGCCGTTGGTAGGCGGCCGAGATACGCCGCTCGTCCAGCTGCAGCCCGGAGGGCCCTCGCACCAGCGCCACCAGCAGGGTTTCACTTTCGTTGCGCAGGCCGTTTTCCAGGTAGCGCTGCAGGCCAGCTTCGAACAACCACAGGGTAAGCTGCGCCAGCACCACCCCTACCACCACCAGCACAGCCACCAGGCCCAGGCTCAGGCGTGCCTGGATCGACTTCATGCAGCGCTACCGGCGTAAAGGTAACCCTGACCGCGGCGGGTTTCGATCACGCTGCGCCCCAGCTTGCGGCGCAGGTGGTTGACATGCACTTCCAGGACGTTGGAGTCGCGCTCGGTTTCACCGTCGTACAGGTGCTCGGCCAGGTGGGTCTTGGAGAGGATCTGCTGCGGGTGCAGCATGAAGTAGCGCAGCAGGCGGAATTCGGCAGCCGTCAACTGGATGTCCACACCCTCACGGCTCACGCACTGTCGGCGCTCGTCCAGGTGCAGGCCCGCCGCCTCCAGCGTTGGCTGGTTGGCCAGGCCACGGGCGCGGCGCAGCAGCGCCTGGATACGCAATTGCAGTTCTTCGGGGTGGAAGGGTTTGCTGAGGTAGTCGTCGGCACCAGCCTTCAACCCCTCGATACGTTCGGCCCACGAGCCTCGCGCCGTGAGGATGAGCACAGGCGTAGCCAGGCCGGCTGCCCGCCACTGGGCCAGCACGTCGAGGCCCGGCAGCCCCGGCAGGCCGAGGTCGAGGATAATCAGGTCGTAGGGCTCGCACTGGCCCTGGTAGGCCGCATCGCGGCCATCGGCCAGCCAATCGACCGCGTAGCCCTGGCGTTGCAGGGTGGCTGTCAGTTCATCGGCCAGCGGCACGTTGTCCTCGACAAGCAACAGGCGCATTCAGTCATCTTCCTCGTCTTTGAGCAGGGCGCCGGTACTGGCGTCGAGCTTGATTTCGCGCACCACGCCCTCCGCCGTCAGCAGCTCGACTTCGTATTCATAGCGGTCGTGTTCTTCTTCGAGTTCGGCCTCGAGCAGACGCGCCCCGGGGTGACGCCCCAGGGCGGTTTGCAGCAGGTGCTCGAGGGGCAGGATGACACCCTTCTGGCGCAACGCCAGGGCCTCGTCCTGGTCCAGGTCACGGGCAGCGACCAAAGAGCATACTGCCAGTAACGCCAGGGCCAGGTAGCCTGCCGCCCGTGGTGGCTGACTCATCAGCTGTCCCGCTCGTCCTTCACGACTTCACCGGTCTTGGCATCGAGGGCCACGTCCCACTCGACGTTCTGGGCATCGCGCAGTTCCACCTTGTAGATGTAGCGGCCGTATTCGTTCTCAAGCTCCGAGTCGGTAACGGTGGAGCCCGGGTGTTTGGCGATGGCGGCGGCCTTGAGTTCGTCCAGCGACTTGATGGTTTTGGCGTTCACCAGCTTGACCACTTCATCGGGCTGTACGTCCTTGGCGAAGGCGGCGTTGGCACCCAGAGTAAGGGCGGCGGCGGTGAACAGGGCAGTCAAGGTTTTCATCGTAGGTTTCTCCTGGAAGCTGTACAAGTTGTCTACGCAATCAACATTACCCAGCCGTCCTTAATTGAACCTGAAAAAGCTGGCGACATGATAGCGCAGGCGCTGCACGCTTCACGATCAACCCCTTCAGCCCCTGCCTCGCCTTATAATGCGACACTCTCTGCCCAGGAGCCCAGCCATGAGCGCCATCCACATCAAATACCCCGCCCTCACCTTCAAGGCCGGGCGGCGCGCACTGGGCCAGGTGCGTGAACGCGGGCTGCAGGCGGCGGATGTGGGCATACTGCCCGGCGCCGCGGGCGGGCCTAAACCGCTGGGCATCCAGGGCCTGGACCTGGCGCTGTTTGGCGAGTGGCTGCCAGCGGCCCCGCGCCCTCGCGCCCTCATCGGCGCATCGATCGGCGCCTGGCGCTTCGCCAGCGCCTGCCTGGAAGACCCGGTCGCCGGTCTGCGCCGCCTGGGCGAGCTGTATACCGAGCAGGATTTCGCCAAAGGCGTAACCCCCACTGACATCAGCCGCAGTTGCCAGTACATGCTCGACGACCTGCTACAAGCCCGCGACGGTGAGGTGCTTGCCAACCCGCACTACCGCCTGAACATTCTGGTGGTCAAAAGCCATGGCCAGCTCGCCCACGACCATCGGGGCCGCCTGGGTATCGGCCTGGGTTCGGTGGTCGCCAGCAACCTGCTGGGCCGCGCCAGGCTGGGGCGCCACTTCGAACGCGTCATCCTGCACGACCGGCGCACGCCCCCACCCCTGAACGAACTGACAGACTTCCCTTCCCGCTACTTGCCGCTGGACCTGGCAAACCTGCGCCACGCCCTGCTGGCTTCGGGCTCCATCCCCATGGTGATGGAAGGTGTAAAGGACATTCCCGGTGCTGGCGCAGGCACCTACCGCGATGGCGGCCTGCTCGACTACCACCTCGACCTGCCTTACCAAGGTGACGACCTGGTGTTGTACCCGCATTTTACAGACAAGGTGGTCCCCGGCTGGTTCGACAAGGCCCTACCCTGGCGCAGGGGTGACCCCACGCGCCTGCAGAACGTGGTGCTGCTCACACCGTCCCCGCAGTACCTGGCAGCCCTGCCCTACGGCAAGCTGCCTGACCGTAATGACTTCAAGCGCTTCATGGGCGACGCACCCTCACGTAAACGCTACTGGTACAAGGCCATTGCAGAGAGTGAGCGGTTGGGCGATGAACTGCTCGAACTGGTTGCCACAGGGCGAGTGCATGAGCGGCTGCAGGCCCTGTAACAGCCTTGCCAACCAGGCAACACACTCACTGCCCGCGCCAGGCCTCCAGACGGAAAAACGCGTACATCCCCGCCAGCACGGCGATGAAGAACACCCCGATTTGCCAGTGCCCGGTCAACAGCACCGCCACCGCCGGGCCGGGGCAGATACCGGTAATACCCCAACCGGCGCCGAACAACAGGCTGCCCACGATCAAACGGGTATCCAGCCCCCGCTTGGTCGGGAGTTGCACTGCAGCCCCCAGCAGCGACTGCCGGCGTGTACGCGCCCAGTTCAGCGGCACGGCCGCCACCGCGATGGCACCCACCATCACCAGCGCGAGCGAGGGGTCCCACGCACCGGTCACATCGAGAAACGCCAGTACCTTGGCGGGGTTGGCCATCCCCGCCAGCAGCAGGCCCAGGCCGAACACCAGGCCGGCAACGAATGCGCTTAGCTTGATCATTTTCACACGCCCCACACATGACGAATGAGGTACACCGTCGCCATGCCCGCCACCATGAAACACAGCGTGGCCACGATTGAGCGCGGGGACAGCCGGGATACCCCGCAGACGCCATGGCCGCTGGTGCATCCCGAGCCGTAGCGGGTCCCGATCCCCACCAGCAGACCCGCCATCACCAGGGCTGGCCAGTGGGCCTGTACGTCGATTGCTGGCAGTACGGCGAATGCACCCCAGAGCAGCGGCGCAGCCAGCAGTCCCAACAGGAACAGCGCCTTTTCGCTCCAGCCTTCGCTGCGAGGGTTCATGACGCTGGCCAATACCCCGCTGATACCTGCGATACGGCCGTTACCGAGCATGAACACCGCCACAGCCAGGCCGATCAACGCGCCCCCGCCCAGCGATGACCAAGGCGTGAAGTGGGTCCAATCAATGCTCATGCGGATCTCCCGTCGACAAGGCCAACTGCAACGCGCGTGCTACCGGCCGTCGCAGAATCAGGCAGGTTGGCGCTGCAAAACAGGGTAATATACGCCTCACCACCAGCTTTACAGGTCCACCCGTGGAAATTTTCAAAGAGTTCACATTCGAATCGGCTCACCGCCTGCCCCATGTTCCCGAAGGCCACAAATGCGGCCGCCTGCACGGGCATTCATTCAAGGTTGCGCTGCACCTGACCGGGCCGCTCGATCCGCACACCGGCTGGATCCGCGATTTCGCCGAGGTCAAGGCGATCTTCAAGCCTATTTATGACCGGCTGGACCACAACTACCTCAACGACATCCCTGGCCTGGAAAACCCCACCAGTGAGGTGATGGCCAAGTGGATCTGGGAGCAGGTCAAGCCCCTGCTCCCGGAGCTGTCCAAGGTGCGCATTCACGAAACCTGCACCAGTGGCTGCGAATATACCGGCGACTGACGTCAGCCCTGCGGGCGGGGATGCGGGGGCACCGGCACTTCCGTTATCTCCAGGGTCACCAGGCCCCTGACGCCTTTCCAGTCGTTGAGGTAGGCGCGGGTGAAATCCTCGGTACGCCTCACGCTCTTGCCTGACGGGTTGCACAACGTGAGATTGAAGCGGCGTACGCCAGGCGTCAGCCGCTCAGGGTCCAACCCATCAAGCTGCCACAGTGGTGCAGTGGGCTGCTCCCACCGGTAAGGGTCCTGGGGCACGGCATACAGGCCCAAGTAGCCATCTACGTTGCTGTCCAACACCCTGTCCAGGCGTGGCCACAGGTCTAGCGTTCTCCCGGAATAGGCCGGTCGAATGTCATAGACATACTGCTCGCCGATGCGGTACACCCCGAACCAGAAACGTTCGCATAGCACGCCATCACCCTCGGGGTAAGCCGGCAGACGCCCGCAGCGGACCCAGCCGTCATCGCGGTCACCGCTGTCCACCGTGCTCCAGACTGGGATGAAGGCTTTTGAGGTATCAGGGTCGACTTGCGCCGCCTCACCCACTTGCGCCGGGTGCCACCAGCAGCGTGCGTTGAAACACAGATAGGGTTGAAATTTGTAGTAGCTCATGCCGGTTAATCCCAGGTTCAGAAGCCCAGGACGATGCCGGAACCCGCCGCCATTTCGGCAGGTGGAAATAGCCTACTTCAAGGCGTCGGCAAGGAATGCCGGGGCGATGTAGCGCTGGTAATGCGCTTCGGACAGCAGGAAGAACTCACGGTCGATGGCGTCACGCAGCTGTGGCAGCTCCCAGTCTCTGAACTCGGGCAGCAGGGCCATGCCGTAGGCCTCAACATCCCGGATCATGCGCGCCCCCCGGGCGATCAGTTGGTAAGCCCAGCAGTACTCCGACTGCTGCTCGACAAAACGGATGGCGCGCTGCTCCAGTTGCTGGCGCAGCAATGCTTTGTCGAACACCTCCAGTTTGGCCATCATCACCTGGACCAGCAGTTGCTCCAGCCGCAGCCACACGGCGCGCTTTTGCTCGTCGTCGTAACCATTCCAGTTGATGACCTCGTGATGGAAGCGCTTGCAGCCACGGCAAACGGTGTCCCCATACACCGTGGAACACAGGCCGACGCAAGGGGTCTTGATGGACTTGTTGGACATGAAAAACAACGGCTTGAAGAAGGAATACCGGGCCATGTTAGCCCTTTGTCTAACCGGGGTCACCCGTTAAAGTCATGATCGCCGCCTTACCTTCGGGCATTTTTTACCGTAGAATCATTCGGCCTTTTCGAAGGCAACAATGTCCGTTGGAAGCTGTTTTCAAAGCGTCACGAGCACAGTTGATCCGGCAGAACGGCGTTGGCCCGGGCCCTGCACCCTCAGCAGCCCCTGGCCAGCCCTCATCAGTTTCCCGTTCTGCAGGCGTAAAACTTTGAAAGCAGCTTCTGTAAGGATTCCTTGCGACCCTGGCTGGGCGGCCCAAGAAGCCGTCATTGCGCACGGGTGCACGGAATGCTGGATGAGCGTCCCGGACCCCCTTTAGGGACCACTGATGAGGGAAATAACTGTGCTTGAAGCCTACCGCAAACACATCGAAGAGCGCGCCGCTCTGGGTATCGTGCCCCAGCCGCTGAACGCCGAACAAACTGCAGGCCTGGTCGAGCTGCTGAAAAACCCGCCGGCCGGCGAAGAAGCCTTCCTCGTAGACCTGATCACCAACCGCGTACCGCCAGGGGTAGACGAAGCTGCCTACGTCAAGGCCGCTTTCCTCTCCGCCGTGGCCAAGGGCGAAGCCAAGTCCCCGCTGATCGACCGCAAGCTCGCCACCGAGCTGCTGGGCACCATGCAGGGCGGCTACAACATCGAAACGCTGGTCGCGCTGCTGGATGACGCCGAACTGGGCGCCGTCGCGGCCGAAAAGCTCAAGCACACCCTGCTGATGTTCGATGCCTTCCACGACGTGGCCGAAAAAGCCAAGGCGGGCAACGTTCACGCCAAGGCCGTGCTGGAATCCTGGGCTGCTGGCGAGTGGTTCACCTCGCGCCCTGCCATCGCCGACAAGTACACCCTGACCGTGTTCAAGGTGCCTGGCGAAACCAACACCGACGACCTGTCCCCAGCACCCGATGCCTGGTCGCGCCCTGACATCCCGCTGCACGCCCTGGCCATGCTGAAAATGGCCCGTGACGGCATCGAGCCAGAGCAACCCGGTTCGGTCGGCCCGCTGAAGCAGATCGAAGCGGTACGCGCCAAAGGCTTCCCGGTCGCCTACGTGGGTGACGTGGTCGGTACCGGTTCGTCGCGTAAATCCGCCACCAACTCGGTGCTGTGGTTCTTCGGCGACGACATCCCGTACGTGCCGAACAAGCGCGCCGGTGGCTTCTGCTTCGGCACCAAGATCGCCCCGATCTTCTACAACACCATGGAAGACGCCGGCGCCCTGCCGATCGAGTTCGACTGCACCAACCTGGGCATGGGCGACGTCATCGACGTGTACCCGTACAAAGGTGAAGTGCGCCGCCACGACAGCGACGAACTGGTTACCAGTTTCGCGCTGAAAACCGAAGTACTGCTGGATGAAGTCCGCGCTGGCGGCCGTATCCCGCTGATCGTCGGCCGTGGCCTGACCGAGAAAGCCCGCGCCGAACTGGGCCTGGGGGCTTCGGACCTGTTCAAGAAGCCTGAGCAGCCTGCGGACTCCGGCAAAGGCTTCACCCTGGCGCAGAAAATGGTCGGCCGTGCCTGTGGCCTGCCAGAAGGCCAGGGCGTGCGCCCAGGCGCCTACTGCGAGCCGAAGATGACCACCGTCGGCTCCCAGGACACCACGGGCCCGATGACCCGCGACGAGCTGAAAGACCTGGCGTGCCTGGGCTTCTCCGCTGACCTGGTGATGCAGTCGTTCTGCCACACCGCGGCGTATCCGAAGCCGATCGACGTCACCACCCACCACACCCTGCCCGACTTCATCCGCACCCGTGGCGGCGTGTCGCTGCGCCCAGGTGACGGCATCATCCACAGCTGGCTGAACCGCATGCTGATGCCGGACACCGTCGGCACCGGTGGCGACTCGCACACCCGCTTCCCGATCGGCATTTCGTTCCCCGCCGGTTCTGGCCTGGTGGCGTTTGCTGCCGCCACCGGCGTGATGCCGCTGGACATGCCAGAGTCGATCCTGGTGCGCTTCAAGGGCAAACTGCAACCGGGCATCACCCTGCGTGACCTGGTGCATGCCATCCCTTACTACGCCATCCAGAAGGGCCTGCTGACCGTCGAGAAGAAAGGCAAGAAAAACGCCTTCTCCGGCCGCATCCTGGAAATCGAAGGCCTGGACGAACTGACCGTCGAACAGGCGTTCGAGCTGTCCGACGCCTCGGCCGAGCGCTCCGCTGCGGGCTGCACCATCAAGCTGCCGGAAAAGGCCATCGCCGAATACCTGCAGTCCAACATCACCCTGCTGCGCTGGATGATCGGCGAAGGCTACGGCGATGCCCGTACCCTGGAGCGTCGTGCCCAGGCCATGGAAGCGTGGCTGGCCAAGCCTGAGCTGCTGTCGGCCGACGCCGATGCCGAGTACGCCGAAATCATCGAAATCGACCTGGCCGACGTGAAAGAGCCTGTGCTCTGCGCACCAAACGACCCGGACGATGCCCGCCTGCTGTCGCAGGTTCAGGGCGAGAAGATCGACGAAGTGTTCATCGGTTCGTGCATGACCAACATCGGCCACTTCCGCGCCGCCGGCAAGCTGCTGGAGAAGGTCAAGGGTGGCATCCCTACCCGTCTGTGGCTGGCCCCGCCGACCAAGATGGACGCCCACCAGCTGACCGAAGAAGGCTACTACGGCATCTACGGCAAGGCTGGCGCGCGCATGGAAATGCCAGGCTGCTCGCTGTGCATGGGTAACCAGGCACGTGTGCAGACCGGTTCGACCGTGGTGTCCACCTCGACGCGTAACTTCCCGAACCGCCTGGGCGACGCGACCAACGTGTACCTGGCATCGGCCGAGCTGGCTGCTGTGGCTTCGATCATCGGCAAGCTGCCGACCGTCGAAGAATACATGCAGTACGCGAAGGACATCGACAGCATGTCTGCCGACGTCTACCGCTACCTGAGCTTCGACCAGATCGCCGAGTTCCGTGAAGCGGCCGCCAACGCCAAGATCCCGGTGGTCCAGGCATAAGGCCAATAGCCAGCGGCCTGCCATAGGCCGCTTGCTGTATAAGAAAGCCCCGGCAGAAATGCCGGGGCTTTTTTGTGTGTGGCAGGCAGCGGCTGTGTAGCTAGAAACTGTCTGCCGGCACCCGCACACTGCCCTCCATCAAAATACGCGCGCTGCGGCTCATGATGGCCTTGGTCACCGTCCACTGCCCATCCACTTGGCGTGCTTCAGCGCCCACCCGCAGGGTACCCGAGGGGTGCCCGAAGCGTACGGCGGTGCGCTCCCCGCCGCCTGCAGCCAGGTTGACCAACGTACCGGGGATGGCGGCCGCCGTGCCGATGGCCACGGCGGCGGTGCCCATCATGGCGTGGTGCAGCTTGCCCATCGACAAGGCCCGCACCAGCACGTCGATGTCCGCGGCACCGACCACCTTGCCGCTGGACGCCGTGTAAGAGGCTGGCGGGGCCACGAACGCCACCTTGGGTGTGTGTTGGCGCCCGGCCGCCTGGTCAACGTGCTCGATAAGCCCCATGCGCACGGCGCCCCAGGCACGGATGGTCTCGAAGCGTTGCAAGGCGTGGGGGTCGCCATTGATCGCGTCCTGCAACTCGGTGCCGGTGTAACCAATTTCGCCAGCCTCGAGGAAAATGGTCGGGATGCCCGCGTTGATCAAGGTAGCCTTGAACGTGCCAACACCCGGTACATCGAGGTCGTCCACCAGGTTACCGGTGGGAAACATGGCGCCGCCTGCGCCCTCCTCGTCGGCCGCCGGGTCCAGGAACTCCAGTTGCACTTCGGCGGCAGGGAAGGTGACCCCGTCCAGTTCGAAGTCGCCGGTTTCCTGCACCTCACCCTCGCTGATCGGTACGTGGGCGATGATGGTCTTGCCGATGTTGACCTGCCAGATGCGCACTGTGGCAACGCCGCTGCGCGGGATACGGCTCGGGTCGACCAGGCCGCTTGCGATGGCGAACGAGCCGACCGCAGCCGACAGGTTGCCGCAGTTGCCGCTCCAGTCGACGAAGGGTTTATCGATGCTGACCTGGCCGAACAGGTAGTCCACGTCGTGCGCGGGCCGGGTGCTCGGCGAGACAATAACGGCCTTGCTGGTGCTCGACGTAGCGCCGCCCATGCCGTCGATCTGCTTGGCGTAGGGGTCTGGGCTGCCGATCACCCGCAGCAGCAACGCGTCACGGGCGGGGCCCGGGGCCTGCGCCCGTTCGGGCAGGTCTTGCAGGCGGAAGAACACGCCTTTGCTGGTGCCGCCACGCATATAGGTAGCCGGGATCTTGATCTGGGGAGCGTGTGCCATGGTCTGAGGCATCCTGGTGATTCGGGTCCAAGGGCCGCCAGGCGGCCCCGTTTCATTCAGGCAGTGGCTTCGAGGAAGTCCTGGGCAAAACGCTGAAGCACCCCGCCTGCCTCGTAGATCGACACTTCCTCCGCCGTGTCCAGGCGGCAGGTGACAGGCACCTCCAGGCGCTCGCCGTTGGCGCGGGTGATCACCAGCGTCAGCGTGGCCCGCGGTGTACGTGCCCCCACGACGTCGTAGGTTTCGCTGCCATCCAGGCCCAGGGTGTTGCGGTCGGTGCCTGGTTTGAATTCCAGCGGCAGTACCCCCATGCCCACCAGGTTGGTGCGGTGGATGCGCTCGAAGCCTTCGGCGGCGATCGCCTCGACGCCGGCCAGGCGCACGCCCTTAGCGGCCCAGTCACGGGAAGAGCCCTGCCCGTAATCGGCACCGGCGACGATGATCAGCGGCTGCTTGCGCTGCATGTAGGCCTCGATGGCCTCCCACATGCGGGTCACCTTGCCTTCCGGCTCCAGCCGCGCCAGCGAGCCCTGCCTCACGCTGCCATCGTCGTTGCGCACCATCTCGTTGAACAGTTTGGGGTTGGCGAACGTGGCACGCTGGGCTGTCAGGTGGTCACCACGGTGGGTGGCGTAGGAGTTGAAGTCCTCTTCCGGCAGGCCCATTTTTGCCAGGTACTCGCCTGCTGCGCTGTCCAGCATGATGGCGTTGGAGGGCGACAGGTGATCGGTGGTGATGTTGTCCGGCAGCACAGCCAACGGGCGCATGCCCCGCAGGGTCCGCTCACCCGCCAGGGCGCCTTCCCAGTAGGGCGGGCGGCGGATGTAGGTGCTCATCGGGCGCCATTCATACAGCGGCGCCACCTTCGGCCCGCGATCTTCCTCGATGGCGAACATAGGGATGTAGACCTTGCGGAACTGCTCTGGCTTGACCGCAGCGCGGACCACGGCATCGATTTCCTCATCGCTTGGCCAGATGTCCTTGAGGCGGATTTCCTGGCCGTCAACCACGCCCAGTACATCCTTTTCGATGTCGAAGCGGATAGTGCCGGCAATGGCGTAGGCCACCACCAGCGGCGGCGACGCCAGAAACGCCTGTTTGGCATAGGGGTGGATGCGCCCGTCGAAGTTGCGGTTACCCGACAGCACGGCAGTGGCGTACAGATCGCGGTCGATGATCTCTTGCTGGATCACCGGGTCCAGCGCGCCAGACATGCCGTTGCAGGTGGTGCAGGCAAACGCCACGATGCCAAAGCCGAGCTGCTCCAGCTCCTTCTCCAGCCCGGCCTCCTCCAGGTACAACTGCACAGCCTTGGAGCCCGGTGCAAGCGAGGACTTGACCCACGGCTTGCGAACCAGGCCCAGCCTGTTGGCATTGCGCGCCAGCAGCCCGGCAGCGATCACGTTGCGCGGGTTGCTGGTGTTGGTGCAGCTGGTAATGGCCGCGATAATTACCGCGCCATCAGGCATCTGCCCCGGCACCTGCTCCCACGCGCCCGCGATACCCTTGGCCGCGAGATCGCGGGTAGCGACCCTGGCATGGGGGTTGGAAGGGCCGGCCATGTTGCGCTCCACGCTGGACAGGTCGAAGCTCAACGTACGCTCATAGACGGCGCCTGCCAGGCTGTCTGCCCACAGGCCCGTGACCTTGGCGTAGGTTTCCACCAGGCGAACCTGCTGGTCGTCCCGCCCGGTCAGGCGCAGGTAGTCGATGGTCTGCTGGTCGATGGCAAACATCGCCGCCGTGGCGCCGTATTCGGGGGCCATGTTGGAGATGGTGGCGCGGTCGCCCAATGTCAGGGCGCTGGCGCCCTCCCCGTGAAACTCAAGGTAGGCACCTACTACTTTCTGCTTGCGCAGAAACTCGGTCAAGGCCAGCACCAGGTCAGTGGCGGTAATGCCCGGGGCCAGCTTGCCGGTGAGCTGCACACCCACGATCTCTGGCAGGCGCATCCACGAGGCGCGGCCCAGCATCACGTTTTCCGCCTCGAGGCCACCCACACCGATGGCGATCACACCCAAAGCGTCGACATGGGGGGTGTGGCTGTCGGTACCGACGCAGGTGTCTGGGTAGGCGACGCCATGGTCACTGTGTACCACCGGCGACATCTTCTCCAGGTTGATCTGGTGCATGATGCCGTTGCCGGGCTGGATAACGTCTACGTTCTTGAACGCTTTCTTGGTCCAGTTGATGAAATGGAAGCGGTCCTCGTTGCGCCGGTCCTCGATGGCGCGGTTCTTGTCGAAGGCCTGGGGGTCGTAGCCGCCGCACTCCACGGCCAGGGAGTGGTCGACGATCAGTTGCACCGGCACCACCGGGTTGACCTGCGCCGGGTCGCCGCCTTTGTCGGCGATGGCGTCGCGCAGGCCGGCCAGGTCGACCAGCGCCGTCTGGCCGAGGATGTCGTGGCACACCACGCGTGCCGGGAACCACGGGAAATCCAGGTCGCGCTGACGCTCGATCAGCTGCCCCAGCGAGGCGGCCAGGTGGGCAGGGTCACAGCGGCGCACCAGGTTTTCGGCCAGCACGCGGGAGGTATAGGGCAGGCCGTCGTAGGCGCCGGGCTTGATCGCCTCGACGGCTGCGCGGGCATCGAAATACTCCAGGTCGGTACCTGGCAGGGCTTTGCGGTAGGCAGTGTTCATATCGTTATCAGGCTCGCTCACGGATAGCGTTCAAACTGATTGTGCAAGCAACCCACGCTCCTTGTGGGAGTGGGTTCACCCGCGAAGCAGGCAGCCCGGGATTGCACCGGCTTCGCCGGTGTTCGCGGCTGAAGCCGCTCCCACAGGCCCCTGCTGAATCCACAGGTTATGTGCGGCTCTACAGGCCAGGCTCCATCACCGCTGCTCAATCGCCATAAATGGCCGCTGCTCCACGCCCACGTACTCGGCGCTTGGGCGGATGATGCGGTTGTTGGCGCGCTGCTCGAATACATGCGCGGCCCAACCTGTGAGGCGTGAGCAGACGAAGATGGGCGTGAACAGCTTGGTCGGGATGCCCATGAAGTGGTACGCCGACGCATGGTAAAAGTCAGCGTTGGGGAACAGGCGCTTCTGCGCCCACATGGTCTTGTCGATGGCCTCGGAAACCGGGTACAGCACCGTATCCCCCACTTCATCGGCCAGCTGCTTCGCCCAGCCCTTGATCACCTCGTTGCGCGGGTCGGACTCCTTGTAGATGGCATGGCCAAAGCCCATGATCTTGTCCTTGCGCTCAAGCATGCGCAGCAACTCGGTCGTGGCCTCCTGCGGGCTCTGGAAGCGCTCGATGAGTTCCATGGCCGCCTCGTTGGCACCACCGTGCAGCGGGCCGCGCAATGCGCCGATGGCGGCCGTGATGCACGAATACAGGTCGGACAGCGTCGAGGCGCATACCCGGGCGGTGAAGGTGGAGGCGTTGAACTCGTGTTCCGCGTAAAGGATGAGTGAAACGTTCATCACCTTCACATGCAGCGCACTGGGTTTCTTGCCGTGCAGCAGGTGCAGAAAATGGCCACCCAGGGTGTCTTCGTCACTGTGGCAGTCGATGCGCACGCCATGGTGGCTGTAGCGGTACCAGTAGCACATCACCGCAGGAAACAGCGCCAGCAAGCGGTCGGTCTTCTCGACTTGGGCGTCGAAGGTGAGCTCGGGCTCCAGCGTGCCGAGCATCGAACAGCCCGTACGCATCACATCCATGGGGTGGGTGTCACGCGGGATGCGCTCGAGCACCTCCTTCAAGGCCTGGGGCAGCTCACGCAGCCCTTTCAGCTTGTGCTTGTAGTCGGCAAGTTCGGCCTGGCTGGGCAGCTCGCCGTACAGCAGCAGGTAGGCAACTTCCTCGAACTCGGCACCGGCAGCCAGTTCGCGCACGTCGTACCCACGGTAGGTCAGCCCGGCACCGGCCTGGCCCACGGTCGACAGCGCGGTCTGGCCGGCCACCTGCCCGCGCAGGCCAGCGCCACTGAGTACTTTTGCTTCGGCCATGGTGTTTCTCCTTTCTTGAATTTGTTATGGGAATGCTGTTTGGCTGATGGGTTTGGCTGAGGCCTTTATCGCGAGCTTTGCTCGCTCCTACAAGGACGGGGGGTCAGGCCTTTTTCTGGGCAAACAGGGCGTCCAGGCTTTGTTCGAACGCGTGGTAGCCGATGGCATCGTAAAGCTCCATGCGGGTCTGCATGGTGTCGACCACGTTCTTTTGCGTGCCGTCGCGGCGCAGGGCCGTGTAGACGTTTTCAGCCGCCTTGTTCATGGCGCGGAATGCCGACAGCGGGTAGAGCACCAGCGACACGCCGACCGAACCCAGTTCATCGGTGGTGTACAACGGCGTGGCGCCGAATTCGGTGATGTTGGCCAGGATCGGCGCCTTTACCCGGTCGGCGAACGTCCGGTACATCGACAACTCGGTGATGGCCTCGGGGAACACCATGTCGGCGCCGGCTTCGACACAGGCGGCAGCCCGGTCCAGCGCGGCGTTCAGGCCCTCGACGGCCAGCGCGTCGGTGCGCGCCATGATCACGAAACTGTCATCAGTGCGGGCATCGACGGCCGCCTTGATGCGGTCGACCATTTCCTGCTGGCTGACGATTTCCTTGTTGGGCCGATGCCCGCAGCGCTTGGCACCAACCTGGTCTTCGATGTGAATGGCGGCGGCGCCGAACTTGCTCATCGAGCGCACGGTGCGGGCCACATTGAAGGCCGATGCGCCGAACCCGGTGTCCACGTCCACCAGCAAGGGCAGGTCGCACACGTCGGTGATGCGGCGTACATCCGTGAGCACGTCATCGAGGTTGCTGATGCCCAGGTCAGGCAGGCCGAGCGACCCGGCAGCCACACCACCACCGGACAGGTAGATGGCCTTGAAACCGGCGCGTTTGGCCAGCAGTGCATGGTTGGCATTTATGGTGCCGACCACCTGCAGCGGCTGCTCGGCGGCAACGGCTTCGCGGAAACGCTGGCCGGGTGTGCTCTTCACGGTCATTTCTCACCTCTTGGGCTGTCAGTGCGGGCGTCCAGGTAGTGGCGCTCGATGTTGCGCTTGGAGGCGCCGATGTGGCGGCGCATCAGGAGTTCGGCCAGCTCGCCATCACGCTCGGCAATGGCATCGAGAATACGGTGGTGCTCGGCAAATGCCTGGCGCGGGCGGTTAGGCGTGGCGGAGAACTGAATGCGGTACATGCGCACCAGCTGGTACAACTCGCCACACAGCATCTTGACCAAGGTCTGGTTGCCGCTGCCCTGGATGATCCGGTAGTGAAAATCGTAATCACCTTCCTGCTGGTAATACCCCACACCCGCCTGGAAGGCAGCATCTCGCTCATGGGTGTCCAGCACCCGGCGCAGTTCTTCGATGTCGGCCACACTCATGCGCTCTGCTGCCAGCCGGCACGCCATGCCTTCGAGCGACTCACGGATCTCGTACAGCTCGATCAGTTCGGCATGGTTGAGCGACACCACCCGCGCGCCCACATGGGGTATGCGCACCAGCAGGCGCTGCCCCTCGAGGCGATGGATGGCCTCGCGCAGGGGCCCACGGCTGATGCCATAGGTGCGGGCCAGCTCAGGCTCGGAAATCTTGCTGCCAGGGGCAATGTCACCTTTGACGATGGCCGCCTGGATGCGCCGAAACACATGCTCGGACAGGGTTTCCGATTCGTCCATCAAGGCCGGGCCAACGGCGGAGAGGTCCTGCATATTGTCGACACCTTATTTAATCCATACGCTGAAATTAGCCAAAAAGGCATGATCAGTCAAAGGCTAAATATGGATTGTTGACAATTATGCTGACCAGAACTTCTCCTGCCCTGTCGCTGTCAGATCGCGCACCGCTGGCGTCAATACGTCGGCGTGATAGAATGCCGCGCCTCCGATGGAGTATGGATAGCCTGACTGCCAACGCCGTACGCGTGTTGACAGTTCAACGAGGAAGCTTGTGCAGCAGTTGCCAGTCGCCTTACCCCGAAACTTGCACAATACCGCGCCAGGACTATGAGACTTACACCTGCTTTATTACTGCTTTGCCTCACCCTGCTGCCGGCCCTTGGCCAGGCGGCGGGCAAGACCGTGTACGGGCTCAATGAGTACGCACGCCTGGGTGACCTTGACCTGGAGGTGGCGGCCAAGCTCGACACCGGTGCCAAGACCGCCTCGCTCAGCGCCCGCGACATCAAACGCTTCAAACGCAACGGCGAAAGCTGGGTGCGCTTCTACCTGGCCATCGACGCCGCCCACTCTCACCCCATCGAACGCCCGTTGGCGCGGGTGAGCAAGATCAAGCGCCGTGCCAGCGACTACGACGCTGACTCCGGCAAGGCCTATACCGCGCGGCCGGTCATCGAGCTCGATATCTGCATGGGCCAGGCCCGGCGCACCATCGAAGTCAACCTCACAGACCGCAGCGCTTTCCAGTTCCCGCTGCTGATCGGCTCTGAAGCCCTGAAACACTTCGACGCACTGGTCGACCCCAGCCTTAAATATGCGGCCGGCAAACCTGCCTGTGCCACCGACGCTCCCAAAGCAGAGTAATCCCGATGCGCTCTCTTACCCTCCACCTGAAAGTCCTGATCACCGTACTGGTGCTTCTGGGCGTAGCCGTCACGGCCTATCAGATCCTGGTGCTCGGCATCCCGGTCACCGAGGATGAAACCGACGACTTGTGGAACATCGACGCCAAGATCGAATTCGTCGCCAGCACCAAGGACCCGGTCAAGGTGCAGATGTTCGTACCGCCACTTAACCGCGACTACGTGAGCCTCAACGAGAGCTTCATCTCCAACAACTATGGGGTCAGCGTCAACCGCGCCGACGGTAACCGCAAGGTCACCTGGTCGGCCCGCCGCGCCAGCGGCAACCAGACGCTGTACTACCGCCTGGTGCTGACCAAGCGCTACAGCACCGAAAAAGCCAAGATCAAGGGCCCGACCTTCCGCGACAGCCTGGCGGTGGACGGCCCCGAGAAGATCGCCGCAGAAGCGCTGATGGCACCGATTCGCCAGCATTCGGCCGACGTGGAAACCTTTGTCGGCGAGACCATCAAGCGGGTCAACAACCTCAACGACGACAACGTCAAGCTGCTGCTGGCCGGCGACACCTCGTCCCTGAAAAAGGCCCAGGTGATCGACCTGCTGTTGTCCATCGCCCACGTACCGATGGAAAGAGTGCACACCATCCGCCTGGTGGCAGACACCCCGCAAACCCCTGAGCTGTGGCTGCGCAGCTTCAATGGCAACGACTGGCTGTACTTCAACCCCGATACCGGCGAACAGGGCCTGCCAAGCGACCGCCTGCTGTGGTGGACCGGTGACGACAACCTGATCACCGTCGATGGCGGCAAGAAAGCCAACGTCACCTTCAGCATGAACAACAGCGAGATGAACGCCATCCGCCTGGCCAAGTTGACCGACGAGAACACCGACGCCGACTTCCTCGAGTACTCGCTTTACGGCTTGCCGCTGCAGACCCAGCAAACCTTCATGATCATGGTGATGATCCCGATTGGCGTGCTGGTGATCCTGATCCTGCGCAACCTGATCGGCATCCAGACCCTGGGCACCTTCACCCCCGTGCTGATCGCCCTGGCCTTCCGCGAGACCCAGCTGGGCTTCGGTATCGTGCTGTTCACGGTGATTACCGCGCTTGGCCTGTCACTGCGCTCCTACCTGGAACACCTGAAGCTGCAGATGCTGCCGCGGTTGTCGGTGGTGCTTACCTTCGTGGTGGTACTGATTGCCGCCATCAGCCTGTTCAGCCACAAGCTTGGCCTGGAGCGTGGCCTGTCGGTAGCACTGTTCCCCATGGTGATCCTGACCATGACCATCGAGCGCCTGTCCATCACCTGGGAGGAACGCGGGGGCGGCCATGCCATGAAGGTGGCCATCGGCACGCTGTTCGCGGCATCCCTCGCACACCTGCTGATGATGGTGCCGGAGCTGGTGTACTTCGTCTTCACCTTCCCGGCAGTGCTGCTGATTCTGGTGGGCTTCATGCTCGCGATGGGCCGCTACCGCGGCTACCGCCTGACCGAGCTGGTGCGCTTCAAGGCATTCCTGAAGAAGGCTGACGCCTGATGTTTGGCCTGATCAAGACGTGGAAAGCCCTGGAGGCCCGGGGCATCATGGGTATCAACCGGCGCAACGCGGACTACGTGTTGAAGTACAACAAGCGCCACCTGTACCCGATCGTCGACGACAAGATCATCACCAAGGAGCGTGCACTGGCTGCTGGCATTCATGTGCCGGAAATGTACGGCGTGATCGAGACGGAAAAAGAGATCGAAAAGCTCGACCAGATCATTGGCGGGCGCAATGACTTCGTTATCAAGCCGGCGCAAGGCGCTGGCGGTGACGGCATCATGGTGATCGCCGACCGCTTCGAGGACCGCTACCGCACAGTGTCGGGCAAGATCATCAGCCACGAGGAAATCGAACACCAGATTTCCAGCATCCTCACCGGCCTGTACTCGCTGGGCGGGCACCGTGACCGGGCACTGATCGAATACCGGGTCACGCCCGACCAGATCTTCAAAAGCATCAGCTACGAAGGTGTACCGGACATCCGCATCATCGTGCTGATGGGCTACCCGGTCATGGCCATGTTGCGCCTGCCCACCCGCCAGTCGGGCGGCAAGGCCAACCTGCACCAAGGCGCCATCGGCGTGGGTGTAGACCTGGCCACCGGCGTGACCCTGCGCGGTACCTGGCTGAACAACATCATCAGCAAGCACCCGGACACCACCAACTCGGTGGATGGCGTGCAACTGCCCACCTGGGACGGCTTCATGAAGCTTGCCGCAGGCTGCTACGAGCTGTGCGGGCTGGGCTACATCGGCGTGGACATGGTACTGGACCAGGAGAAGGGGCCGCTGATTCTGGAGCTGAACGCCCGCCCGGGGCTGAACATCCAGATCGCCAACGACTGCGGCCTGACCCAGCGTACCCATGCCATCGAAGCCCACCTGGAAGCGCTGGCGAAGGAAGGTATCACTGAAGATGCCGAGCAACGCGTCCGGGTCGCACAGGGGCTGTTCGGGCACGTGCCCGGCCATTGATCGGGTGGGGCTGCCCTGCAGCCCCTTCCTTCACGTGGCATTGGGTGCGGGTGAATGTAAAGCCCGGTGCTAGGCGCAGTTCCTGCAGCGGTCTACAATTGCCCCCCTCGCTTTTACATCGCCGTCCACACTGATGCCGACCTGTACGCTTTACCCCCTGCCCTACCAAGCCGACCCCGCCACTTTTTTTGCCCACCTGCGCCAGGCGCCGGGGGCGATTCTGCTGGACAGCGCTCGCCCTGCCGCCGACCGTGGCCGGTTCGACCTGCTCAGCGCCTGGCCTGTGCAGCAGCTTCACGCACGGCCTGGCGAAGATGGCCGCGCGTTTCTGCACCGTTTGCGCGAAAGCCTGGCGCAGCTTGGCACTGCACAGTTGCCAGCAGGCAGCGAGCTGCCGTTCGCCGGCGGCCTGATCGGCTACCTGAGCTACGACTTCGGTCGCCGGCTGGAGCAACTGCCCAGCCAGGCGGTGGATGACCTCGGCCTGCCGGATGCACAGTTGGGGCTGTATGCCTGGGCAATGGTCACCGACCATGTGCAAGGCACCACCCAGTTGGTGTTTCACCCAAGCCTGGCTGCTGACGAGCGGGACCGCCTGGTGAGCCTGTTCAGCAGCTCAGCGCCTGGTGCATCAGGCCCTTTCAAACTGCTCGCGCCCATGGCCGGCGATCTGCAGCCGGCACAGTACCAGGCCGCATTCAACCAGGTGCAGCGCTACATTCAGGCCGGTGACTGCTACCAGATCAACCTCACCCAACGCTTTCGCGCACCTTGCCAGGGCGACCCTTGGCACGCCTACCAGGCACTGCGCCGGGCCTGCCCCACACCGTTTTCCGGCTACCAGCAACTGGCCGACGGCAGTGCCCTGCTGAGCTTTTCGCCAGAGCGGTTCATCCGGGTCAGCCAGGGCCAGGTAGAAACCCGGCCCATCAAGGGTACCCGGCCACGCGGCAGCAACCCGGCAGAAGACACGCGCAATGCCGAAGAACTGCTGCACAGCCCCAAGGACCGCTCCGAGAACCTGATGATCGTCGACCTGCTGCGCAACGACCTGGGGCGCACCTGCCAGATCGGCTCGGTCAGCGTGCCGGAGCTGTTCAGCCTGGAAAGCTACCCGAACGTGCATCACCTGGTCAGCAGCGTCATCGGCACACTGGCTGACGGCAGGGATGCACTGGACCTGATCGGTGACAGCTTCCCGGGCGGGTCCATTACCGGCGCACCGAAAATCCGCGCCATGCAGATCATCGACGAGCTGGAGCCCACCCGCCGCGCCCTGTACTGCGGGTCTTTGCTGTATGTAGATGTGCGCGGCGAAATGGACAGCTCCATCGCCATCCGCAGCCTGCTGGTCAAGGACGGACACGTCAGCTGCTGGGGCGGGGGTGCCGTGGTCGCCGATTCGCAATGGCAAGCTGAATACGAAGAGTCGATCGCCAAGGTACGCGTGCTGATGCAGGCCTTGCAGGCGCTGTAGAGCCGTCTGCCCCGTATTTTTTTGTTACCATCACCCCATTACGAGCGCACAGCGCCACAGCCAAGATGGAAACCGCCTGATGAGCCAACCCTTCGACGTCGCTGCCCTGGCCGCGGCCTATGCCAACAAGTCCCCGCAGGACATACTTAAGCTTGCCTTCGAGCATTTCGGTGATGACCTGTGGATTTCGTTCAGCGGCGCCGAGGACGTGGTGCTGGTAGACATGGCCTGGAAGCTGAACAAGCAGGTCAGGGTGTTCAGCCTGGACACCGGCCGCCTGCACCCGGAAACCTACCGTTTCATCGACCAGGTGCGCGAACAGTACAAGCTGCCTATCGAAATCCTCAGCCCGGACCGCAACACGCTCGACCCTTTCGTCAAAGACAAAGGCCTGTTCAGCTTCTACCGCGACGGGCACGGTGAGTGCTGCGGCATCCGCAAGATCGAGCCGCTGCGCCGCAAGCTGGCCACGGTCAGCGCCTGGGCCACTGGCCAGCGCCGTGACCAGAGCCCCGGCACCCGCAGCCAGGTGGCGGCCCTGGAAATCGACAGCGGCTTTTCGACCCCGGAACGCACCCTGTACAAATTCAACCCACTGGCGCAGATGACCAGCGAGGAAGTGTGGGGCTACATTCGCATGCTGGAACTGCCCTACAACAGCTTGCACGAGCGCGGCTTCATCAGCATCGGCTGCGAGCCCTGCACACGCCCGGTGCTGCCTAACCAGCATGAGCGCGAAGGGCGCTGGTGGTGGGAGGAGTCCACCCAGAAGGAATGCGGCCTGCACGCTGGCAACCTGATCACCAAGGCCTGAAACCCATCACGGCCAGCTGCACGGCGCTGGCCGGCAGCTGGCCGCCACCCGCGGCACTCAGTGCACAGGCAATTCGACGCCTTCGAACAGGGCCTCAAGCTCCTGTTTGTTGTGGCACTGAATGGCCTTGGCCATCACTTCACGGGTGAGGTGCGGGGCGAATTTCTCGATGAAATCGCACATGAAGCCGCGCAGGAACGTGCCTCGGCGGAAGCCGATCTTGGTGATGCTGGCTTCGAACAGCTCACTGGCATCCAGGGCGACCAGGTCACTGTCGAGCTTGGCGTCCACCGCCATGCCGGCGACGATGCCCACACCCAGGCCAAGGCGCACATAGGTCTTGATCACGTCGGCATCCGCCGCGGTGAAGACCACTTTCGGGGTGAGGCCGCGGTGGTTGAAGGCCTCGTCCAGCTTGGAGCGCCCAGTGAAGCCGAACACGTAGGTAACGATCGGGTACTCGGCCACTGCCTCCAGGGTGAGCTTAGGCAGTTTTGCCAACGGGTGGCCCTGAGGCACCACTACACAGCGGTTCCATTTGTAGCACGGCATCATGATCAGGTCGCCGAACAGCTCCAACGCTTCGGTGGCGATGGCAAAATCGACCGTGCCGTCAGCCGCCATTTCGGCAATCTGCATCGGCGAGCCCTGGTGCATGTGCAGCGAAACTTCAGGGTACTGCTTGATGAAGCTGCTGATTACCGGCGGCAACGCATAGCGGGCCTGAGTGTGGGTGGTGGCGATAGACAGCGTGCCCTTCTTCTCGTTGGAGAATTCCTGGGCAATCTGCTTGATGCTTTCAACCTTGCGCAGGATCTCCCCGGCAGTGTTGATGATGCGCTCACCTGCAGGGGTGACGCGGGTAAGGTGCTTGCCGCTGCGTGCGAACACTTCGACGCCCAGCTCATCTTCGAGCAGGCGGATCTGCTTGCTGATACCTGGCTGGGAGGTGTACAGGCTCTGGGCTGTCGCGGAGACGTTGAGGTCATGGTGCGCCACTTCCCAGATGTAGCGCAGTTGTTGAAGCTTCATAGGTTTCCCTCGGTTCAGCGATGAGTCAGCGGCAGCGGGCAGCGACGATATATAACTATATTAGTGGTTATTGAAATAAATCTAGAACTATTTTGTTACATGCCTAGGGAAGCGCCCTACACGCAGCTTCACGCTTTCCTACGACCTAGATGCTGCGACAGCGGCACCATGTAGACCGGCACCGGGGACAGCTGCAACAGCCTCACCGCTGTTCTGCCCAGGGGCACGTCAACCCCCGCGCCGGCGCTGTGGCTGCCAAATATCAGCAGGTCGACGCTAAGCCGCTGCGCCTGGTCGAGGATGACCTGCGCAGGGTCCCCCTGGCGAACGCGCACCGCCTTGAGCACGGCAAGGTCAGCGTCTTCACCCAGCTCATCACGCAGGTTTTCCAGCACACGCTGTTCGATGTTGGCCATCACCGTGCTTACGCCCTGACTGTGCAATTGATCGAGAGTCTGCTCGTCCAGGTAGCTCTGCAACAGGGATTCGGCAAACTGGCCCATGGGCTCGACGGCGTGTATCACATACAACTCCGCCGAAAAGGTGCGCGCCAGGGCCAGCGCATGCTGCATCACGAAAGGCGCATAAACACCGAGGTCGGTGGCATACAGCATGGAACGGATCATTCGACCTCCTCGACTGCCGCGGCGGCAGAGCAAGCTAGAGCTTAGCAGCGCGCCGCACACCCGCCTGGCCATCCGGCGCGCCCGCATCTGCCCAGGCCTCAGCGGTTGGCGCGGGCACTCAGGAAGGCCAGTGCCTGGTGGAGCATCTGTATGCGGGGCAAGCTGCAGCCGGCCGCTTGAGCGCGGGCCAGGGGCTCGGCATAGATGGCCTGCAGTTCGAGGGGGCGGCCGTGGGCGTGATCGTGGTACATGCTGGGCCAGTAATCTGGCATGCCTTCCGTCACTTCGAACAACTGCTGGGCGTAGCCCTCAGGCAGCACATGGCCACAGGCCGCTGCGCCCTGCACCACTTCATCCATCAGCGCCCGCACCAGCGCACGGCTGCTACTGTCGGCCATCAACAGCCCGGTACTGGCACCCAGCAGCACGGAAAGCCCGTTGTAGGGCACGTTCCACACCAGTTTCTGCCAGCGCGCCTGCGCGAGGTCGGGCATGGCCTGCGAGGCCACGCCTGCAGCCCTGAACAAGCCGGCACCCTGCTCGACCAGCTGCGCCCCGCCGTCGGCTGCCGGGCCGCTGTGGTAGCCGAGGTTGACGGTACCCAGCGCCTGATGGCAAATCACCCCGGGCGCCTGGCGATTCACGCAGATGAAGCACAGCCCGCCCAGCAGGTGCATGTCCGGGCGTAATGCCGGGCGCAGTTGCTCCTCGACCCCCAGGCCGTTCTGCAGCAGCACCACTTTTGCACCTGGCGCTGCGGCCTGCACGATCAACGGCGCCAGTTGGTGGTTGCTGGTAGCCTTGGCGCCAATCAGCAACCAGTCGCACGCCGGCATCTGGGTGCCCGAGGCATAGCATTGGGCGTTCAGATGCAGGGCACCGTGAACGGCACTTTCCACGGCCAGCCCCCGCTCGCGCACCGCCTCGTACTCGCTGCGCAGCAGAAAGTGCACATCAAAGCCTGCCCGGGCCAGCATCAGCCCGTAAAAGCCGCCAATCGCGCCACTGCCGATGATGCCGATGCGTGGGTTGGTTGTGCGCATGCCGCCCTCCTTGTGGATGTGAGGCTACTTTGTACACCGGATTGACCCATTCAGGTGGGGTAATCCCCATTGTGGCGCCAACGCTAACGCGCTAAGGTTCGGCTCCCCGCTGCGATTATTCTTGCTGCTGGGCCGCACGGGGACTGTTGGCGGCCGGCACCCGTGACCTGACGAGTAACACGATGGCTGATTTACCGATCGATGACTTGAACGTTGCCTCCAACGACACGCTGATCACCCCTGATCAGCTCAAGAAGGAAATCCCCCTCAGCACCAAGGCCCTGCAGACCGTTACAGCAGGTCGCGAAGTGGTGCGCAATATTCTGGATGGCAAGGACCACCGCCTGTTCGTTGTGGTTGGGCCGTGCTCCATTCACGACATCAAGGCAGCCCACGAATACGCCGAGCGCCTCAAGGTGCTGGCCGAGGAAGTGTCCGACACGCTGTACCTGGTCATGCGTGTATATTTCGAGAAGCCGCGCACCACTGTCGGCTGGAAAGGCCTGATCAACGACCCCTACCTGGATGACTCATTCAAGATTCAGGATGGCCTGCACATTGGTCGCAAACTGCTGCTGGACCTGGCGGAGATGGGGCTGCCTACCGCTACCGAGGCACTGGACCCGATTTCGCCGCAGTACCTGCAGGACCTGATCAGCTGGTCCGCCATCGGCGCCCGTACCACGGAATCTCAAACCCACCGTGAAATGGCGTCGGGCCTGTCCTCGGCCGTTGGCTTCAAGAACGGTACCGATGGCGGCCTTACCGTGGCCATCAATGCCTTGCAATCGGTGTCCAAGCCTCACCGCTTTCTTGGCATCAACCAGGAAGGCGGCGTGTCCATCGTCACCACCAAAGGGAACCCGTACGGTCATGTGGTGCTGCGGGGCGGTAATGGCAAGCCCAACTATGACTCGGTCAGCGTCGCGCTTTGCGAACAGGACCTGGTTAAGGCCAAGATCAAGCCCAACATCATGGTCGATTGCAGCCACGCCAACTCCAACAAAGACCCGGCACTGCAACCGCTGGTGATGGAGAACGTGGCCAACCAGATTCTCGAGGGCAACCAGTCCATCATCGGGCTGATGGTTGAAAGCCACTTGAACTGGGGCTGCCAGTCCATTCCGAAGGATCTGGCCCAGTTGCAATACGGGGTGTCGGTCACCGACGCCTGCATCGACTGGTCGGCAACCGAGAAAACACTGCGCAGCATGCGCGCCAAGCTCAAGGATGTGCTGCCACAGCGCAAGCGCGGCTGATCAGCACCTCGCTCAGCCTGACAGGTCGGTATGAATGTCAGGCTTTGCTGGAATGACGCTGCTGGCGTTCCATGTACCGCTCTACATACGAGCAGGACGGGATGACCGTGTACCCCATCTGCTCGGCGTACGCCAGGGCCTGCTCGGTCAAGGCTGCAGCGATACCCCGGCCCCGCAGAGCGTTGGGCACAAAGGTGCGGTAGATGTCGAGGGTCTGCTTGCCCAGGTCCATGTACGTCAGGTAGGCACGATGACCGTCCACACTGGTCTCGAACTGATGACCGGCCTGGTCATGGTGGATGGTCAGCGCTTCACTCATCACTACTCCTCGCAGGTCTTCCTGGCAGACCTTTTCGCCTTACAGCGGGTGGTTCATCCGGCGCACTATGCAGTACGCCGCCTCTTGGCTTTCGACCGATCCGCACAGCAGTGCGTTCGTTCGGATCTGTAGCACTCATAAGATAGTAGGCGCCCTACTAGGGGTTGCTCAAGGTGCGCACCCATGAAAGGGCAAACTCTGCTGTCGCAACTGTGGGTGGCTGCAAGCAATTGCTGTCGGATGTTGTAGGACTGAGACGTCCCATGACAGTGCAAGTCACTATTGGTTCCACAAAAAAGTACAGGTACTACAACCGCTTGCGATTACTGCACCTTTTTGTTTCACGCCCACCTTGCGCCTCTTTCTAGCGTGCAGCAGCGGGCTGTTTTTTTTTGCAGTTCTTGCGCTCCGTCAGTTTACTTACTACAAGTAATGGGTACTATGTACGCCGGCCAGTTTCTCTTTTCTGAGAGATGGCTATTTAATAGAAAGTCCTTGAAGGGGAACACGATGAACAACGTTCTGAAATTCTCTGCTCTGGCTCTGGCCGCAGTTCTGGCTACCGGTTGCAGCAGCGTCTCCAAAGAAACCGAAGCTCGTCTGACTGCGACTGAAGACGCAGCAGCTCGTGCTCAAGCTCGTGCCGATGAAGCCTACCGTAAGGCTGACGACGCACTGGCAGCCGCTCAGAAGGCTCAGCAGACCGCTGACGAAGCCAACGAGCGCGCACTGCGTATGCTGGACAAAGCCAGCCGCAAGTAATAATCCTCACGGATTGTTATCGAGCCGATCCACCTGTGGGTCGGCTTTTTTGTTGCCCGCAATAAAGCAGTCGAGCTCATACAAAAAGGCCTGCACGATGGCAGGCCCTGTCACACAGTAGGCGAGGCTACTGCAGCTCAGCCGGAATAGTGGATACCATCGGCGCATCGCCAGGGCCATTGGCCGGCACGGCAATTTCGACCGGCATGCCATCCTCGGCAGCCACCACGTCACGCACCATGTCCCAGTTCATGCGCACGTTGTTGGCCAGGTCTTCGCGCTTGAGCAGGGCGTTGATAACAGCCGTATGCTTGTCCACGACCGACGGGTTGCCTTGGTCATCCAGCGGCGTGTGGGCCTCCAGGTATACCTTGCCCTGACTGACCCCGAACTTGTAGGGCTCGTTGATGATGCGTACTGGCGTGCCCACCGGCACCATACCCGAGAGCTCCAGCACATTGTTGTTGAGCATGCGGAAGCAACCGTGACTGGTGCGCATGCCGATACCGAACTTTTTGTTGGAGCCGTGGATCAGGTAGCCAGGCACACCCAGCGTGAACTTGAAGGGCCCCAACGGGTTGTCGGGCCCTGCAGGGACGACGGCCGGCAGGATGTCACCGTCCGCAGCATGCTCGGCACGAATGGAAGCAGGCGGGGTCCAGGTGGGGTTCGGCGTTTTGGCAGTGATCTTGGTGTTGGCGACCGGCGACCCCCACCCCTCGCGACCGATACCCAGCGGGAAGGTATGCACCACATTCTGCCCCTTGGGGTAGTAGTACAACCGGTACTCCGCGAGGTTGATGACGATGCCTTCACGCGGGCCCGGCGGCAGGATGTAGCGCGTGGGCAGGATGATTTCCGTACCGGCGCCAGGCAGCCAGGGATCGACACCGGGGTTGGCCGCGATCATTTCAAGGTAGCCCAGGTCGTTGGCGGTGCCGATGTCGGCGAAGGTGTCCTCGTACTTTGCCTTGATGACGTGCACCTGACCGACCAGGTCATCACCGGGCGGTGGCAGCGGCAGCTCCAGCGCGGCGGCGGGGCCCGCTACCAGCAGGGCGGCCAGGGACAGGCTACGGGTGACGGCAGGAAAGCGCGGCAACATCCGGTAAATCCTTCGAAAGGTGAGTCAAGAGGTTCGATTGTACACCCGCCCCCGGGCCAGCGGGAGGCATTGGCGCGTTGCAAGCCTTTGCAGATGATGAAAGGGCCCGGCTTCAACTGGCCTGCAGTTCGGGCCAGATGGGCCGCATGCCACGCCGTTGTGCATCGAGTATGGCACGGCAAAGGTCACACAGACGGCCATCGCGGTAGATCGACTGCGGCACCCCGGACCAGCGAGGGTGAGCCGGCAGCAACCCCCCGCACAATGTCCTGTCGACCGGCACGCCCAACTCGAGCTGGCGGGCGACCAGGTGGACACGCACCTCCTGGCAGGCGAACAGGTCAAGCTGCTCGTCGGGCTCGATCAGTTGATAGGCATACAGGGACCAGGCAGGGCGCGGCATCGGGGGCACTCGAAACGGGGGGCGCAACATTAGCCGAAAGCCGGCCCCGTTTAAAGCGTCACAGCAAGGGTTTTAGCGCCGGCCAGGCATTTTCCAGCAGGCGTTGCTGAGCACCTTGCGCAGGGTGGATACCATCGGCCTGCATCAATTCCGGCACACCCCCTACCCCGTCGAGGAAGAACGGCACCAACGCGACGTGTTTGTCCGCTGCCAATTGCTGGTAGACCTGTGCAAATGCCTCGGTGTAACGCACGCCATAATTTGGCGGCAGGCGCATGCCCAGCAACAGCACCTTGGCCCCGGCCTTGTGCGACTGCTCGATCATCGAAGCAAGATTTTGTTGCAATTGCCCAGGCGGCTGCCCACGAAGGCCGTCATTGCCTCCCAGTTCCAGCACTACCACCCCAGGCTTGTGCGCCGCAAGCAGCGCCGGCAGCCGCGCCTGGCCCCCCGCGCTGGTGTCACCGCTGATGGAGGCATTGACCACCTTGTCGTCGAAACCTTCCTGCTGCAGGCGGGTCTGCAACAGGGAGACCCAACCCTGGCGGGTATCCAGCCCGAAACCGGCGCTGATACTATCGCCAACGATCAGCAGTGTCCCCGCCGTGGCGCTCTGGGCCAGGCAACACAGGACCAGCACGGCACTCAACCACCTTCTTCGCATTGGATTCTCCATGGGCCCCAGCATTCTCGTTGCGCAGAACCTTAGCAAAGTGGTCCCCAGCGCGGAAGGCGAACTGGTGATTCTGCACGCGTTGTCACTGGATCTTGCCGCCGGCGATTCGCTGGCAATCGTCGGCGCCTCCGGCTCCGGCAAATCCACCCTCCTCGGCCTGCTGGCAGGCCTTGACCAACCCAGCGCCGGTCGCGTGCTGCTGGCAGGCCACGACCTCGGGCCGCTGGATGAAGACCAGCGCGCCAGGGTGCGCGCCGAACACGTGGGTTTCGTATTCCAGTCGTTTCAACTGCTCGACAGCCTCAACACCCTGGAAAATGTCATGCTGCCCCTGGAGCTGGATGGCCGCCGCGATGCCAGGGAACATGCCCGCACCCTGCTGGAACGCGTTGGCCTGGGCCAGCGGTTGAGCCACACACCCAGGCAGTTGTCCGGTGGCGAGCAGCAGCGAGTGGCCATCGCACGCGCATTCGCCGCACAACCCGCCGTGTTGTTCGCCGACGAACCCACCGGCAACCTCGACAGCCACACCGGCGAGCGCATCAGTGACCTGTTGTTCGAACTGAATCAGGAACGGGGCACCACCTTGGTGCTGGTCACCCATGACGAACGCCTGGCGCGCCGCTGCCGCCGTCAGATCCGCCTGGATGCCGGCCACCTGGTCGCGCCATTGGAGGCAGGATGACACGGATGCCCCTGGCACGGCTGCTGGGGCTGGCTGCGCGCCAGCTGCTACGGGACTTGCGCGCCAGCGAAGTGCGCGTGTTGTTCTTCTCGTTGCTGGTGGCGGTGGCGGCAAGCACTGCCATCGGCTATTTCGGCGCCCGCCTGAACGGCGCCATGCAGTTGCGTGCCAGCGAGTTCCTGGGGGCCGACCTGGTGCTGCAAGGGAGCGCGCCGGCTGCCGAACCGCAGATCACCGCGGGGACCGCCCAGGGTTTGCGCCACGCACAAGTGGTGGAGTTCACCAGCGTGGTGGGCGGCGACAGCGGCATCGAGCTGTCCAGCGTCAAGGCCGCCGATAACGCTTACCCACTGCGCGGGCAACTGCGCAGCGCCGCCCAGCCCTATGCCGAAGAAAGCCCTGGCGGCCTCCCCGCCCCCGGCGAGGCGTGGGTGGAGCCCCGGCTGCTGGCGGCACTGGGGCTGAAGGTAGGTGACAGTATCGACGTGGGCATGAAAACCCTGCGCCTGAGCCGGGTGCTGACGTATGAGCCAGACCGCGCCAACAACTTCTATAGCCTAACGCCGCGGGTACTGATGAACCTGGCGGACTTGCCCGCCACAGGCGTGGTCCAGCCAGGCAGCCGGGTCACCTACCGCGAACTGTGGAGCGGCACTACCGACGCGCTGGCGCAGTACCGCCAGGCTGTAGAGCCGCACCTGGCAGCCAGTCAGCGCCTGCGCGATACCCGTGATGGCAACCAGCAGATTGGCGGCGCGCTGGGTAAAGCCGAGCGCTACCTGAACATGGCAAGCCTGGTGGCGGTGCTGTTGGCGGGCGTTGCCGTCGCCATGTCGGCCAGCCGCTATGCCTCCCGGCGGCTGGATGCCAGCGCGCTGCTGCGCTGCCTGGGGCTTTCGCGCCGCCAGGCGCTGACCCTCTACAGCCTGCAGTTGGCCATGCTGGGCATCGCAGCGGCAGCCGCCGGTGGCGTGCTTGGCTGGCTTGCCCAGTTGGGCCTGTTCCGGCTGTTGCAAGGCCTGCTGCCCAGCACCGTGCCAGCGGGGGACGCCGCCCCTGCCCTTGCGGGGATCGCCACCGGGTTGGTGGCGCTGGCAGGTTTTGCCCTCCCGCCCATCGCAGCCCTTGGCCGGGTGCCGCCGCTGCGGGTGCTGCGCCGCGACCTGCTGCCCGTGCCGCCAGGCAGCTGGTTCGTGTACGGCGCGGCGCTGCTCGCGCTCGGCCTTATCATGTGGCGCCTGAGCCTGGACCTGCTGCTGACCTTCGCATTACTGGCCGGCGGCCTGGTGACAGCGCTGGCACTCGGCGGCCTGCTGTTGCTGAGCCTGCGCAGCCTGAGGCGCTTGCTGGCGAACGCGCCACTGGCCTGGCGCCTGGGGCTCGGCCAGCTGCTGCGCCACCCCATGGCGGCGGCGGGGCAAGCCTTGGCATTTGGCCTGATTCTCCTGGCGATGGGCCTCGTCGCCCTGCTGCGCGCAGAACTGCTGGACACCTGGCAGGCGCAACTGCCCAAGGATGCCCCGAATTACTTTGCACTCAACATTCTGCCAGACGATCGCGAACCCTTCGCATCGCACCTGAAACAGATCAATGCAGCCGCCGCCCCGCTGTACCCGGTCACCCCGGGCCGGCTGGTGCACGTGAACGGCGAGCCGGTGCAGCAGATCGTCAGCAAGGACTCGGCGGGCGAGCGCGCCGTGCAACGTGACCTGAGCCTGACCTGGGCTCAGGACCTGCCCACGGGCAACGCCCTGACCGAGGGCCACTGGTGGCAAGGCCTGCCGGCAGGCGACGAAGTGCCCGGCGTGTCGGTAGAGGCGGAACTCGCTGTCAGCCTGGGGTTGAAGTTGGGTGACCTGCTGGCGTTCGATATCGGCGGGCAGCAACGTCAGGCCCGGGTGATCAACTTGCGCAGCGTGCACTGGGACAGCTTTCAGCCCAACTTCTACATGATCTTCCAGCCTGGCACGTTGCAGGGCCTGCCTACCACCTACCTGACCAGCTTCTACCTGGCGGCGGGGCATGACCTGGACGTCGTCGCGCTGTCGCGTGCCTTCCCTGCGGTGACGCTGTTGCAGGTTGACGCCCTGCTGGATCAACTGCGCAGCATCCTCGCGCAGGTGACGCTGGCTGTGGAGTACGTCCTGTTGTTCGTGCTGGCTGCGGGGCTGGCCGTGCTGTTCGCAGGCCTGCAAGCCACGCTGGACGAGCGTATCCGCCAAGGTGCACTGCTGCGGGCGCTGGGGGCGGCCCGACCGTTGTTGGTAAAAGCACGCCGTATCGAGTTTGGCCTGCTGGGCGCAGTCAGCGGGTTGTTGGCAGCCGCGGGTTGCGAGCTGATCACCTGGGTACTGTACCGCTACGCGTTCGACCTGCCCTGGGGGCCGCACCCCTGGCTGTTGGTGATGCCGGTGGCTGGCGCACTGCTGGTAGGCGGGGCCGGCGTACTGGGCACCCGCAGGGCGCTGAATGCAAGCCCACTGGCCGTGCTGCGCGATGGCTAAGGCGCCACAGGAAGGCTGTGCGCCTACTGGGTGTAACTGATGGTGTTGATGTACCAGCTTGCCTCGCCGGTAGGGGTGTGCACCACCACCTCATCGCCCTGCTGTTTTTTTAGCAAGGCACGCGCCATGGGTGAATCGATCGAGATGTAATCATTGCGCCCATGGATTTCGTCGTAACCGACGATGCGAAAGCGCAGTGATGCGCCGTCGTCATTCTCGATTTCCACCCAGGCGCCGAAGAACACCCGGCCTTCCTGCTCGGGCGCATAGCTCACCACTTTCACGTCCTCCAGGCGTTTGCGCAGGTAGCGCACCCGCCGGTCGATTTCGCGCAGAAGCTTCTTGTTGTACTGGTAATCGGCATTTTCGCTGCGATCACCCAGCGATGCAGCCCAGGTCACTTTCTGGGTGATTTCCGGGCGATAGACCCGCCAGAGATGATCCAGCTCTTTCTTAAGCGCCTCATGGCCCTGAACAGTGATGATGTTGGTACTCAACTGAGCGCTCCTCAGCGGCCTGTGATCAGGCCTTGGCGGGCAATGCGCACCAAGTTGCCGATGATTTCGGCAGCGTCTTCCGGCGCGGGCGCCTGGATGACCGCCAGGTCAAAGCGATCATTGGCGTACTGGGCAAGGTGCTGCCCGGTTTCGGCAAACTGGATCAGAAAGGCGCGGGCCTGGCCTCGGCGGCGAGACAGGCCTTCGAGATGGCGCAACAGGGTGGGCTGATGCTGACCACCGAGCAGAATGCGCGGTGTACGGGACGCCTGGCTGGCAGGCAAAGGGCTTAAACAGACACTGGTACGTGGGCAACTCATGGCGCTTTCTCTGCCTCGCAAATCCCGCTGGGCAGCGGTGGGAGGCATCACCGAACCAGCGCTTTAGCGGTATTTGAAAACACCCCTGGGGCGTTTTTGCGCCCCGCAAGTAGCTGTTTAAATCGGCGCAAGCGGTATGCTAGAGCGATGTGCCACAACTTGCAAGCGGCTCGGCTACAGCCTCCGCCAGCCTGGCCGCTCAGCGCTTCACCACGCGCTCGAGCACCCCACGCTGGCGGTTGAACGCCACGTAGTACTTGTTCACGCTGTTGACGAAGTTGACCGGCCCCATGCCCACCTGCTCCATGGCAATCCGTTCGGTCTGGAAAAACCACTGGTTACCGTTGAGGCCGCGTTTGCGGGCTTCGGCGCGCATGGCCTGCACCCGCTCCGGGCCCAGGTTGTAGGCAGCCAGGACGAAGGCCATGCGCTCACGCTCGTTGATGCGCGGGCTGGAGAAGAACTTGCGGCGGATCAGCGCCAGGTAGCGGGCACTCGCTTGCACATTGCCATCCACCGTTGACGTATTGCTCACCCCTACCCGTTGAGCCGCCGAGGGGGTGATCTGCATCAACCCATGCGCCCCACCCGCGCCGCGCGCCGTCGGGTTCAGGGTCGACTCCTTGAACGCCAGCGCCGCCAGGTTCAGCCAGTCGATCTGCTGCGCATCACCATGCTTCTGCAAGACCGAGCGCACGGAGGCCAGGCGCTGGCGGGCCTTGCTTGCCAGGGGGTCATGAACACGGTACTGGCGGCGGTAGATACGCTCGAAAGCAGCGTCCTGGTTGCCCGGTGCACGGTAGCCCTGAAGAAACCGGTCGACCGCGGCCTGCAGCTCGGTCGTATCGCGCCCCACATACCAGCGCATGGCCTGCGGCGGCCCAAGGTGTACACCCGGGTTAAGGCGCAGGCGTGGCATCACTCTGGACCAACGCTGGGCAATCGGCTGCTCGACCACCGTGAGGTGATAGATGCCGGCCTGCACCATTTCCAGTACATCCTCCACCGCCAGCGTTGAATCCACCCATTCCACCTTGATGGGCGGGCGCTTGCGCAAGGCCAGCCGCTGGTTGACCTGCTGAATGAGCGGGCCGGCGGCACTGGCACTGGTCAGGGCGATGGTACGCCCAGACAACTGCTCCACCTGGGTGAAGCCGCGCTCACCCTTGCGCCCGACCAGCGTCAGCGCTACGTGGTCGCGTATGGGCGCAGTGGCCGTGACGCCACGCACTACCCCAGGGTCGAACAGTTCGCCCGGTGCTGCCAGGTCACCCTCGCCCCGCGCCAGGGCGCCCAGTAACTGCTCCTTGGCCCGCGGGATCAGCTTGAGCTGCAACCGCTGGCCGTCCTCGACACGCGCGTTGAGAAAATGCTCCAGGGCCCGTAGCCGGTAATATTCGATGCCCACCGGTTCGCCTTTCACTTCGCCCGAACTGTTGCGGCTCTGGTTGACCAGCACGCGCAACACCTTGCTGCTGCGTATCTGCTGCAGGTCGCGGGCCTTGGCCGCAGGAATGTGCTGCGGGCCTGGCGCCCGCGCCTGTGCATACGCAGCCAGGGGCAGGCAGAGCGTTAGCAGGAAAACAAGCCAGTATCGCGGCATAGGCAGCGTATCCGTGGGGTGTGGGGGCCGGTTGACCAGGCCATCGCCACATGAGGTTTGACGGCAAAAGACCTCTACAAGCATATGAAGTTCTTGGATTTTCAGAAAAACGCAAGCTTTTGCTATGCTGGCCGCCCCGCGGCACGAGGTAGCACCATGCAACTGATCGATATCGGCGTCAACCTGACCAACAGCAGTTTCCAGGGCCGAGAGGCCGAGGTTTTCCAGCGCGCCCTGCAGGCGAATGTGGCGCAACTGGTGCTGACCGGTACCAGCCTGCCCGTCAGCGAACAAGCGCTGGAGCTGTGCCATCAGCTTGACGAAACAGGCGCGCACCTGTTCGCCACGGCAGGCGTACACCCCCATGATGCCCAAGGCTGGGACAGCTTGAGCGAGCAGCGTTTACGCCAGTTGCTTAAAGAATCTCGGGTGCGAGCAGTGGGTGAATGCGGGCTGGACTTCAACCGCGATTTTTCCCCTCGCCCACAGCAGGAAGCCGCCCTGCATGGGCAACTGGCGCTGGCGGTGGAAACGCAGATGCCGGTTTTTCTGCACGAACGCGATGCCAGCGAGCGCCTGGTCGCGATTCTCAAGGAGTACCGCGACCACCTGGTAGGCGCAGTGGTGCACTGCTTCACCGGTGAACGTGAAGCGCTGTATGCGTACCTGGACCTGGATCTGCATATAGGCATTACGGGCTGGATTTGCGACGAACGGCGCGGCACTCACCTGCATGCGCTGGTGGGCAATGTGCCTGCAGGCCGGTTGATGCTCGAAACCGATGCGCCCTACCTGTTACCGCGCAGCCTGCGGCCCAAGCCCAAAAGCGGTCGCAACGAACCGGCCTACCTGGGCGAGGTGCTAAGGGAGGTTGCGCTGCACCGATCCGAGCGTATCGAGACAACCGCTGCGCATACCACCGACACTGCACGTACCTTCTTCGGCCTGCCTTCAGTGCCCGTTGTTTCTTGATACATATCAACACCCTCGCTGGCAGTCAGCGGCACAATGATGGCACCTTGCCAATACTGTTTCCGCTCAACTCAGAGAAGACCTACCCATGGGTGCCTGGCTTAGCAATGTTTCACTGAAATACAAGTTCTGGGCCGTCAACGCGGTGGCCTTTGTCACGACCCTACTGCTGGTGCTGTATGCCGTGCACCTGGAGCAGCGTGCGCGCGCCGAGGCAGCGCAGCGCCAGGCCGTGGCGCAGGCTGAAGTGCTTGCGGCCTGGCCGGCAGGCCAGGCACTGCCCCGCGCTGCCGCCGTCGTCAGCTGGTCGGCCGGGCAAACGCCAACCTTTGCCGGCGAGCCCCTCGACGATCTGCGTAACGCTCAAGGCTGGGTAAACCTGCCTGGTGATCACCTGCTGGGTGAAGACCCCATCGAGGGTGCGCAGGTACTGAGCCTGGGCGACCGCCAGGTCGCCGTGATCGCACAGGCGCCCAGCCTGCGTCAGGTGTTCGTGGAGCGGTTCACCAATTACGCGGTGTGCGTACTGATCCTGATGCTGGCCATGCTAGGTGCCTCGCAGTTGCTGATCCGCTTCTTGCTCAGCCAGCTGAACACCCTGAAGGATGTGATGCTGCACGTGGAAAAGACTGGCGACCTGGCCGCCCGGGTACCGCTGGCCTGCGGTGACGAAGTTGGCCAGATGGCCGGCGCATTCAACGCCATGCAGGCAACCTATCACCGGGTGGTCAGTACCGTCGCCCACACGGCAGCGCAACTGGACTCCGGCGCCGTACGCCTGGCTGCCAGCATGAGCGACGTGCGTCACGGCATGCTGGGCCAGCAGAGTGAGACTGACCAGGCGGCCACGGCCATCAATGAAATGTCGGCCACGGTGCACCACATCGCCCAGCACGCAGGGGCCACCCGTGACCTGTCGCAGACGGCCGACACCCTGGCAGGCAGTGGCAAGGAAGTGGTGAGCCGCGTCCAGACGTCCATTTCGGGCTTGTCCAGCGGCGTGCAGCAGACCGCCGAGATGATTCGCCAGCTGGCGGAAGACAGCCAGAAGATCAATGGCGTGGTCAGCGTGATTCACAGCATCGCAGAGCAGACCAACCTACTGGCACTCAATGCCGCCATCGAGGCGGCGCGTGCAGGTGACCTGGGCCGTGGGTTTGCAGTGGTGGCAGATGAAGTGCGCAACCTGGCAAAGCGCGTGCAGACCTCCACCGACGAGATCACCACCATGGTGTCCGCCTTGCAGTCAGGCACCCGCGATGCTGTGGACTTCATGCAAGAAAGCTCCTACAAGGCCGACGACTGCGTCAGGCAGGCTCAGGAAGCCGGGGCCGCACTGGCGGAAATTACCGGGGCTGTGGCGCAGATGCGTGAGAGCAATACCCAGATTGCCGTGGCGGCCGAGCAGCAAAGCCAGGTTGCAGAAGAGATGAACCGCGCCGTGGTGAGTATCCGCGATGTCACCGAGCAGACGGTGCAGCAGACCGTGGGCTCGGCCAACACGAGCACCGAGCTGGCCACCCTGGCCGGCGCGCTGAACAAGGCCATAGGCCAGCTGAAGCTATAGTCGCCATAGCCAGCCTCGATTGGCCCACTGCATGGGGCCGCACTAAGCTTTGGGCATGACCGAGAGGAACTGCCCATGAACAAATACCTGCCCCACCTGCCCGCTTGGCAATGGCGACGCCACGCCCACAATCACCGCCACTCGGGCAACCCTGCGCCACACTTCATTGCCGTGCCTTTGTGCATACTGGGTGGGTTACTGGTGCTGTCAGGCCTGTTTGGCATCGACCTGACGCAAACCGCCGTCGGCGCCATTGCCCTGGTTGCAGGCGCGAGCCTGCAGCGACACAGCCATCGGCATCCGGGCTAGATCAGGCGAATACGGTGACAGTCTGCCGGCTCAACGCCAGTAAAGCCCCGTCGGCGGCCCACAACGCGGCCGCCGCATGGCCATAACCGTCACGCGCATGTTCGGTTTCCACGCAGTAGCGGTACCAGTCAGTCGCAGACGCCTGCGCGATCGGCTGGACGAACTCAATGGTCCAGGTCAACGTGCTGCCCGCAGCAGGATGCTTCAAGAACGGAAGCAGGCTGGGCGGCCAGGCATCCACCAATGCCAGCAGGTGAGCTTCACTGAGCGGCTGCGCCGCGATGTCGCGCAGGCGCACCCAGCCACCCATCTTGCGTGCGCTGCTGCCTGTGAACGGCAAGTCGCCCACGCCCCAGCGCAAGGCCACGTGCCGCATGAACGCGGGTGTAATCCCTGGCATGAAGGGCAATTCCTCCGCTGAATCAGCCAGGGCTTTCATGGGTTCGGGCGGCAAGGCAGGCACCTGCACCACCGAAGCGCGTGAGGCACCGAAGTTACCCTGGACCAAGGTGACCACCTGGCCGTCCTGCACGGCCCGACCCAACAAGGTGCTGACCCCCTTCCCCTCGCGCAATAACTCGATTTCGAGCCGAAGCGGTACCTCGGGCGCCGCCGGCGCAACAAAGCTGATAGCCAGCGAGCGCACGGGGCGATCACCCTCCACCCGCTGGCGCATGGCCTCGAACACCATCGCTGCCATCAGCCCCCCGAACACCGCCCGCCCCTGAGCCCAGCTGACCGGCACGTTGATGTTGTCGGGGTTGGCCCTGGCGGCCTCGAGCATCTGAGTGAAGTTCATCGGGCAATTCCTGAGCAGGTCGCAATCGACGTGTCTGCCCATCCTAGCCACCAACTGCTCACACCACAGCCTTCATATCGGTCAATGTCCAGGCTTGCGACGCACCAACGCCTTGCGCAGGGCCTCCAGCGTCTTGTCAGACTTGCGTTCAGCCTGATGCAGCTCCTGCTCCCACTCACCTTGGCAAACCAGCAAGTCTGGATGTTCACGCACCTGCAGCAGCCACTGCAGGCGGTCATGCCAGTCGCCAAGGTCGCCTTGTGCGCGCTTGAGCACCTGCTGCAGGCGCTTGCCGGCGTGGTCGAGCTGCGGATACGCCTCATCACCGTAACGTGCGCGCTTGATCAGCAGGCGCAGGCGGTGGCGGTCGTGCGCAGGGTCCTTCAGGGCCGCTTCGAGTTTTCGCCACTGCTTGACCAGGCCCTTGTCGATGCGCTTGTCCAGGGACCTGGTAAGGCCTTCGCGCCCGGCAGCCCGCAGGAACAACGGGAACGCATCGACAATGGCCAGCACGCGTGTCAGCTGCGGGCTGGCGGCGACGCTGGCGTAGCTGCTGGCGCGGCCTTCCAGGCGTTTTTGCCCAGGCTGCGCATGCCCCCGCGCCACCAGCTCTGCAGCCAGTACCTCATTGTCGCGCAGCGGTGTCGTCAGCGTGCCCAGCGACTTTGCAGCTTCCTCGAGCTGCTCGACACCGGGCAACCCACGCAGCGGCCGCAGCAGGCTGCGCAAGCGGCGCAAGGTGGTTCGCAGATCGTGCAAGGCCTCGCTGTCGGTGTCGGCAGCAAGTCGCTCGCGGCAGGCCAACAGCCGTACCTGTACGGTGAGTACCTGTGCGACCAGATGATCGAGCATGTCAGACATGTGGCGCTCCTTGGTCAGCGACCGGCACGCGACTCACGAATGTAGAAACGGGCCTTTTCGGCTTTTCGGGTGCAGCTCTCATACCCTTCGAACTGTTGCTGGGTCTTGGCACCGGTGAGCAGTGACAGCGCCTTGGAATAACTCACTGCGCCTGCGAAGCCTTCAGCCTTGGCCAGGTCCAGCTCTTTCCAGGCCGCATCCAGTTGGGTGGCACAGCTGTCGCGGTACGCGGTTTTGCCTGCGCAGCCGGCAAGGGCCAGGGCAATCAGGGGAAGGCAGATCCAGGCTTTCATTGTTAAGACCTCGAAGATAGGAAAACAGTGGCGTTTGGACGCTCGGGCATCTGAAAAGTGCCCCCCTGGCCCCGGCTTGCTGCACCACGCGGGTAGCCCCGCACAATGCGCATTGAAGCCCGGGGTGGGTTCAGTGCATTGTAGGCGCAGGGTTACACGGGCTGGGGACTGTACATGAGCAAACGCGTGGCACTGGTACTGGGATCGGGCGGCGCCCGGGGGTATGCGCACATCGGCGTGATCGAGGAAATCGAACGCCGCGGCTATGAGATCGCCTGTGTTGCCGGCTGCTCCATGGGGGCGGTGGTAGGCGGCATCTATGCTGCAGGCAAGCTGGGGGAGTACCGCCACTGGATCGAAAGCCTGGACTATCTGGATGTGCTGCGCCTGGTGGATGTCAGCTTCCGCCTTGGCGCGATCCGAGGCGACAAGGTATTCGGCCAAATTCGCAAGATCGTTGGCGAAATCAACATCGAGCAGTTGCGCATCCCCTACACGGCAGTCGCCGCAGACCTCACCAACCAGCAGGAAATCTGGTTCCAGGAGGGTTGCCTGCATCAGGCCATGCGCGCCTCGGCCGCCATCCCCAGCCTGTTCACCCCAGTGATGCAGGGCAACCGCATGCTGGTCGATGGGGGCATCCTCAACCCGTTGCCGATCGTGCCTGTGGTATCCAGCCACTGCGACCTGATTATTGCGGTCAACCTCAATGCCACCAACCAGAAGCACTACCAACTGCCGGTGATCGAGCGGCCGGCTGCTTTCAAGATGCGTTTCGACGCGCTGTTGAATTCATTGGGTTCACACTTGCCGTTCCGCCGTAAACCAGCCGAGCAGCTAGTGCGCATCGCTCAGGGCATGGGTACCGAGGGCCTGGTGCCGCCAAACCCCTGGCTGGCCGATGCAGCTAACCCGCAGGCCCAGCAACCCACCGCCGCGCCCGAGCGCGAGGGGGCGCCGAAGTCGGCAACAGGTTCGTTCATCATCGATAACGTGGGCCCTGCTTCCCTGCTGGACCTCATCAACCAGAGCTTCGAGGTGATGCAAACCTCGCTGGCACAGTACAAGATCGCCGGTTATCCGCCAGACGTCCTGATCAACGTGCCCAAACGTGTTTGTCGGTTCTTCGAGTTCTACAAAGCGCCAGAGCTGATTGCGCTGGGGCGGGAGATTGCGCGAGACACGCTGGACAATTACGAGGGGGCCAAGCGCTAGCGCAAGGCTGGGGGATGGGGATTGAATACTGGGGCTGCTGTGCAGCCCCAGGTGATCACCTCAGTAGCGGGTGATGTCGGCGTTGGCTTCCAGCTGCTTGCGGTACGCAGCGAAGTCCTGCTGGCCGGCGCGGGAGGCAAGGTAGCGGCGGATCTGCTGCTTCTCTTCGTCAGTCGCTGCGGTGCCTTCGTTCACGCCCTTGAGTTGCAGCACCACCAGGCTTCCGTCACGCAGCACCACGCTGCCATAGACTGGCTTGTCCTTGGCCTGAGGCTTGCCCAGACGGAAGAGCGCCTGCAGTTCAGCCGGGTCAATCCCGTCCTCGCCACGGGTCACCGCCTCATAGGCCTTCCAGCCCTGGCCTTCGTGCACGCTACCGGCAGCGATGGAACCGTCACGCAGGCCGGCGATCAGCTTGTCCGCCTTGGCTTTGAGTTCCGCAGTTGCCTTCTCCTTGGCCAGGTGGTCGCGGATACTCTTGGCGACTGCCTCCAGCGGCAATTGCTCAGGCTTGCGGTGCTCCTTGACGCGCAGCACGACGGTGGTTTCCGGGTCCAGCTCGATGGCGGTGCTGTTGGCACCCTCCTCCAGCACTTCTTCGGAGAATGCAGCCTGCACCACGGAACGGTTGGCGGTGATGCCCTCGCCGCCTTCACGACCGAACGGCGCGGAGGTATGTACCTTAAGGTACAAGTCCTGGGCAGGTTGCCCAAGGTCGGAAGCCTCGTAGGCCGCGTCCTGCAACTGCTTGCTGGCATCCACGTAACGCTGCTCTACCATTGGCGTCTTCAGGTCACGGGTCAGCTTGTCTTTCAGGCTGGCGAAGCTCGGCACCTCAGGCGCCTCCACACCCAGCAGCTTGATCAGGTGGTAGCCGTACTCGGTACGCACCGGAGTAGAGACCTGGCCATCGTGCAGCTTGTACAGCGCCTGCTCGAATGCCGGGTCGTAGACCCCAGGGCCCGCGAAACCGAGGTCGCCGCCGTTGCTGGCCGAGCCTGGGTCCTGGGAATACTCCTTGGCCAGCGCGGCGAAATCCTCACCTTTGGCCAGGCGCTTCTCGATCTCTTCAGCGCGGGCCTTGGCCTGGGCGTCGGTGACCTTGTCGTTGACCTCGATCAGAATGTGGGCGGCGCGACGCTGTTCGGCAAGGTTGGCGATTTCCTTCTCGTACTGCGCCTTGAGTTGCTCGTCAGTAACCTTGGCCTGGTCGAAGAATGCCGACTTCTTCAGCTCGACATAATCAATCACCACCTGGTCGGGTGACATGAATTCCTTGGCGTGCTGGTCATAGTGCTGCTTGACCTCTTCATCGCTGACCTTCACCGCTGTTGGGTCGACCTTGAAAGTCAGGGAGGCAAAGTCGCGGGTCTGCTTTTCCAGGCGGGCGAATGCATCTACCTGCTGGTCGGTCACGAAGCTGCTGCCGGCCAGGCCGGTACGCAGTTGCCCGATGAGCATTTCTTCGCCGAGCATGTCGCGGAACTGCATGCGGCCATAGCCCATCTGGCGGATGACCTGGTCGAAGCGGTCGGCACTGAACTTGCCATCGACCTGAAATTCCGGCGTCTGCAAGATTACCTGGTCGAGGGCAGCATCGGAGAAGGCGAACTTGGCATCCTTGGCGCCTTCGAGCAGCAGCTTGCGGGCGATCAGGCCCTTGAGTGCTTCTTCGCGCAGCAGCTTGTCATCCAGCAGCGCAGGGTCGAAGTCCTTGCCCAGCTGTTGCACCAGCTGGCGGCGCTGCATGTCGGCTGCCTGGCTCAGTTCGTTCTGGCTGATGGTTTCGCCGTTGACCTTGGCGGCGTCCTGGCTATGGGTGGCGGCTTGGAAGATAGCTTCGAAACCGGTCAATGCCATCAGAACGACGATGAGGCCGATGATGGTCTTGGCAATCCAACCTTGTGAATTGTCCCTGATATTTTGCAGCATGCGTCCCCCAGAGACGGCTGTACCACTGCGTCGACAACCGCGGAGCGTGGGTAGAGTCCTGATAAAAGAAAGGCGCATCCGAGGATGCGCCTTTTCTTAGCAAACGTGTCAGGCGAGAACGTTTGCGCCTCGCCTTCGGCGTGCTCGAACCTGGCAGTGCCCGGTTCGGCTGAAAGAGACGACTTGTTAGTTAACGGCGTCTTTCAGACCCTTGCCAGCCTTGAAGCCCGGCACCTTGGCAGCGGCAATCTTGATCGCCTTGCCGGTTTGCGGGTTGCGGCCAGTGCGCTCAGCGCGGTCTTTTACAGTGAAAGTACCGAAGCCCACCAGTACCACATCGTCGCCTGCTTTCAGGGCACCGGTCACAGACTCGATGACTGCGTCCAAGGCGCGACCAGCAACAGCTTTCGGGATGTCAGCGGATGCGGCGATAGCGTCAATCAGTTCCGACTTGTTCACTCTAAGTCCCCTTATCTCTCTAATGAGTATGTTTCTAAGTATGTAATCAAAAACGTTTGAAACGTACGCTGGGTGGCCTGATGACAATAGCGTGCCGCTTTATAGCAAGGCCCCGAAAATACTGTCAAGGAAAGCCCCCCAGCCTAAAACTGCTAGTGCGTGCTGATTCTTTCCTTAGCATCGCTGTCGCGCTTTTCGTCCTTGGCGACAATCTCGGAAGCCACATCTGGCAAGGGCTCCGGGGCGTATTGCAGCGCAATTTGCAGGACTTCGTCAATCCATTTGACCGGTTTGATCTGAAGATCCTGTTTGATGTTTTCAGGAATCTCCTTCAAATCGCGCACATTCTCCTCCGGGATGATCACCGTCTTGATGCCGCCACGGTGAGCCGCCAGCAGTTTTTCCTTCAAGCCGCCGATCGCCAGCACCTGCCCGCGCAGGGTAATTTCGCCGGTCATGGCGACGTCGGCGCGTACGGGTATCTGGGTCAGTGCCGATACCAGCGCCGTGCACATGCCAATGCCAGCACTCGGGCCATCCTTGGGTGTAGCACCCTCGGGCATATGGATGTGAACGTCATGCTTTTCATGGAAATCAGCAGCGATCCCCAGGCTACGCGCCCGGCTACGCACAACCGTCTGCGCGGCCGTGATCGACTCGACCATGACGTCACCCAGCGAACCGGTCTTGATCAACTGGCCCTTGCCAGGAATGACCACGGCTTCGATGGTGAGCAGTTCACCGCCAACCTGCGTCCAGGCAAGGCCTGTGACCTGGCCGATCTGGTCCTTCTGCTCCGCCAGCCCGTAGCGGAACTTGCGTACACCCAGCAGGTGCTCAAGCTGTTCGCCAGCCACCTTGACCTTCACCTGCTTCTGGCCAGTATGTTCCTTGACCACCTTGCGGCAGACCTTGGCAATCTGCCGCTCCAGGCCACGCACGCCAGCCTCGCGGGTGTAGTAACGGATGATGTCACGGATCGCCGATACGTCGACCTCCAGCTCGTCCTTCTTCAACCCGTTGGCCTTGACCTGCTTGGGTACCAGGTATTTGACCGCGATGTTGATCTTTTCGTCCTCGGTGTAACCCGGCAGGCGGATGATCTCCATACGGTCCAGCAACGCTGGCGGAATGTTCATCGAGTTGGAGGTGCACAGGAACATCACGTCCGAAAGGTCGTAGTCGACCTCCAGGTAATGGTCGTTGAAATTGTGGTTCTGCTCGGGGTCAAGCACCTCGAGCAGCGCCGATGCCGGGTCGCCACGCATGTCGCTGCCCATCTTGTCGATTTCATCGAGCAGGAACAGCGGGTTGCGCACGCCCACCTTGGTCATCTTCTGGATCAGCCGGCCCGGCATGGAGCCGATGTAAGTGCGGCGGTGACCGCGGATTTCTGCCTCGTCACGCACGCCGCCAAGGGCCATGCGCACGAACTTGCGGTTGGTGGCCGCAGCGATGGACTCAGCCAGCGAGGTCTTGCCGACGCCGGGTGGGCCAACCAGGCACAGTACAGGGCCACGGATTTTCTTGACGCGTTTCTGTACGGCAAGGTACTCAAGAATGCGTTCTTTGACCTCTTCAAGGCCATAGTGGTCGGCATCGAGGATTTCCTCGGCCTTGGTCAAGTCCAGGCGCACCTTGCTCTGGGCCTTCCACGGCACCTGCACCAGCCAGTCGAGGTACGAGCGCACCACCGTGGCCTCGGCCGACATCGGTGACATCTGCTTGAGCTTGTTCAGCTCGGCCTGAGCCTTGGTCATGGCATCTTTCGGCAGGCCCGCGGCTTCGATGCGCTTTTTAAGCTCTTCGACCTCATTGTGGCCCTCGTCGCCGTCACCGAGCTCTTTCTGAATGGCTTTCATCTGCTCATTCAAGTAGTACTCGCGCTGGCTGCGCTCCATCTGCTTCTTGACCCGCCCACGGATGCGCTTCTCGACCTGCAACAGGTCGATTTCGGCGTCCAGCAGCGCCAGCACGTGTTCGACACGCGCCGACAGGTCGACGATCTCAAGGATTTCCTGTTTCTGCTCGATTTTCAGCGCCATATGCGCAGCCATGGTATCCACCAGGCGGCCAGGCTCATCGATGCTGTTAAGCGATGACAGGACTTCGGCGGGGACTTTCTTGCCCAGCTGCACGTACTGCTCGAATTGCGAAAGCAGCGTGCGCACGAATACTTCCGACTCACGCTCCGCAGCGTCGGTTTCATCGATCAACGACACTTCGGCACGCACATGGCCATCGACTTCGCTAAAGCGCTCGACCGCACCGCGCTGCTCACCCTCGACCAGCACCTTGACGGTGCCATCTGGCAGCTTGAGCAGTTGAAGCACAGTGGCTACGGTGCCGACGCGGTACAGCGCGTCCTCGCCCGGATCATCATCGGCCGGGTTTTTCTGGGCCAGCAGCAGAATCTGCTTTTCGCCCGTCATCGCCGCCTCTAGGGCTTCGATGGACTTTTCACGCCCCACGAACAGCGGGATGACCATGTGCGGGTAAACAACGACATCGCGCAATGGCAAAAGAGGCAAGTCGAGGGTGGTCTTCATGATTTCGCCTCTACAGCGGCCCTATGGCCGGAAAACGTTGGAAATTATGCTTGGACCTAATGTGGGGGCATGCCTGCGAAATTACAAGCGCTAGCGCAGGAAAAGCAAAAAGGGGCCCGTGGGCCCCTTATGCAGGTACTTCAACCGACCATGCCCGTATCAGGCGTCTGGTGCGGCCTTGGCTTGCGGCTCGCTGTTTTCGTAGATCATCAGCGGCTGCGAAGTGCCTTCGATGACGCTCTCATCAATGACCACCTTGCTGACATCCTTCGAGGAAGGAATCTCGTACATGGTGTCGAGCAGAACGCCCTCGAGAATGGAGCGCAGGCCACGAGCACCCGTTTTGCGCTCAAGGGCCTTGCGTGCCACGGCCTTGAGCGCATCAGAGCGGAACTCAAGGTCGACGCTTTCCATTTCGAACAGCTTGGCATACTGCTTGGTCAAGGCGTTCTTCGGCTCGGTCAGGATCTGGATCAGCGCAGCTTCGTCCAGTTCGTCAAGCGTCGCCAATACAGGCAGACGGCCGACGAATTCCGGAATCAGGCCAAATTTGACCAGGTCATCCGGCTCGACTTCACGCAGCGACTCGCCAACCTTCTTGCCTTCTTCCTTGCTGCGCACTTCAGCGCCAAAGCCCATACCACCCTTGGTAGAGCGGTTCTGGATGACCTTTTCCAGGCCGGAGAAGGCGCCACCGCAAATGAACAGGATATTGCGGGTATCAACCTGCAGAAATTCCTGCTGCGGATGCTTGCGGCCGCCCTGAGGCGGTACCGAGGCAACGGTCCCCTCGATGAGCTTGAGCAGCGCCTGCTGCACGCCCTCACCCGAAACATCACGGGTAATCGACGGGTTATCAGATTTGCGCGAGATCTTGTCGATTTCGTCGATGTAGACAATGCCCATCTGGGCCTTCTCCACGTCGTAGTCACACTTCTGCAGCAGCTTCTGGATGATGTTTTCGACGTCCTCACCCACGTAACCAGCTTCGGTCAGGGTGGTGGCGTCTGCAATGGTGAATGGTACGTTCAACAGGCGAGCGAGGGTTTCTGCAAGCAATGTCTTACCCGAGCCGGTAGGCCCGATGAGCAGAATGTTGCTCTTGCCCAGTTCGACTTCGTCGCCCTTTTTGTCACGCTGATTCAGGCGTTTGTAGTGGTTGTACACCGCTACGGCAAGCACCTTTTTTGCGCGCTCCTGACCAATGACATACTGGTCCAGGATGCCGCTGATTTCTTTCGGCGAAGGCAATTTGTGCGCGCTGCTCTCGGCCTGGGCTTCCTGCACCTCCTCACGGATGATGTCGTTGCACAGGTCGACGCACTCGTCGCAGATAAATACCGAGGGCCCGGCAATCAGTTTGCGTACTTCGTGCTGGCTTTTGCCGCAGAAGGAGCAATAAAGCAATTTGCCGCTGTCCTCGCCGTTACGGGTGTCAGTCATTCGATCGATCCAATCCGGTAGGCTTGCAACACAAGATGAAGGCAATTGCGGGCTTTTTCAAGTCCGCAGGCAGGCGCCATGTGCGCCCACCTGCTCTGGCTGCCAGGGTCAGGAAGCCAGTTGCCGCTTGTCGTATACCGAGTCGATCAGGCCGTACTCGGCCGCGCGCGAGGCGCTCATGAAGTTGTCGCGCTCGGTGTCACGCTTGATGGTTTCCAGGTCCTGGCCTGTGTGGTACGCCAGCAGCTCGTTCAGGCGGGCCTTGATATTGAGGATTTCCTGGGCATGGATCTCGATATCGGTAGCCTGGCCCTGGAAGCCGCCCAGTGGCTGGTGAATCATCACGCGCGAGTTAGGCAGGCAGTGACGCTTGCCCTTGGCACCGGCAGCCAGCAGGAACGCACCCATGCTGCAGGCTTGGCCAATGCAGATGGTGGAAACGTCCGGCTTGATGAACTGCATGGTGTCGTAGATCGACATACCTGCGGTCACCGAACCGCCCGGCGAGTTGATGTACAGATGGATATCCTTGTCCGGGTTTTCCGCCTCAAGGAAGAGCATTTGCGCAACGACCAGGTTCGCCATGTAGTCTTCTACCGGGCCAACCAGGAAAATCACACGCTCCTTCAACAGGCGCGAGTAAATGTCGTAAGCACGCTCGCCACGGGCGGACTGCTCGATAACCATCGGGACCAGGCCGCCTGCAGCCTGGATGTCAGAGCTCTGCTGAATAAAAGAATTGCGGGACATGTCCTGCGCTCACTCCCAAATAGTCATGGCTTGAATACGCACAAGCCAGCGCGAAGGCTGGCTTGTGGGGGTTTCCTACGAGAAGGGCCCGTTACTCGGCTTCGGCGGGTGCCTCGGCAGGTTTAACGGCTTCTTCGTACGAGACCGACTTGTCGGTCACAGTCGCTTTCTGCAGAACAGTATCTACAACTTGTTCTTCCAGCACAACCGAACGAACCTCGTTCATCTGCTCGTCGTTCTTGTAGTACCAGGCGATGACCTGCTCAGGCTCCTGATAGGCAGAGGCCATTTCTTCGATCATCTCGCGAACCTTGGCTTCGTCTGGCTTCAGCTCGTTCTGCTTGACCACTTCGGCCACGATCAGGCCCAGCACGACGCGGCGCTTGGCCTGCTCGTCGAACAGCTCGGCCGGCAGTTGGTCAGGCTTGATGTTGCCACCGAACTGCTGAACAGCCTGCACGCGCAGACGGTTGACTTCGTTTTCCAGCAGCGCCTTTGGCACTTCGATCGGGTTGGCGGCCAACAGACCGTCCATGACCTGGTTCTTGACCTTGGTCTTGATCGCCTGGCGCAGTTCACGCTCCATGTTCTTGCGAACTTCGGTGCGGAAGCCTTCCAGGGTCGATTCCTTGATGCCGAACTGGGCGAAGAACTCTTCGTTCAGTTCTGGCAGCACAGGTGCCGCAACGCTGTTGACGGTGATGGTGAACTCGGCGGCTTTGCCAGCCAGGTCCAGGTTCTGATAGTCCTCAGGGAAGGTTACGTTCACAACGCGCTCTTCGCCCGCCTTGGCGCCTACCAGGCCTTCTTCGAAGCCAGGGATCATGCGGCCCGAACCCAGAACCAGCGGGGTGCCTTTGGCCGAACCACCTGCGAAGGCCTCACCGTCTACCTTGCCAACGAAGTCGATGTTGACCTGGTCGTCGTTCTGGGCGGCACGCTCGACAGCCTCGAAACGGGTGTTCTGCTTGCGCAGCACTTCCAGCATGCTGTCCAGGTCGGAATCAGCCACTTCGGCGCTCAGGCGCTCGACCTTGATGGTTTCGAGGCCAGCCACGGTGAACTCGGGGAACACTTCGAAGATAGCGACAAATTCCAGGTCCTTGCCTTTTTCGAAGGACTTGGGCTCGACGGCAGGGGCGCCAGCCGGGTTCAGCTTCTGCTCGACGATCGCTTCATAGAAGGAAGCCTGGACCAGGTCACCGAACGCCTCTTGACGGGCATCGGCTTCGAAACGCTGGCGGATCACGCTCATCGGCACCTTGCCTGGACGGAAACCGGCAACCTTGGCGCGCTTGGCAGTCTGCTGCAGACGCTTGTTGACTTCGTTCTCGACGCGCTCGGCCGGAACGGCGATGGTCATGCGGCGCTCGAGAGCGGAAGTGTTTTCAACAGAAACTTGCATGGATATTCCTCGTTGCACAGACGTTAGCCGGCGTTTGCCCGACTCCAGAATCAAGGGCAAGCATTCTAGTGAGTCACGCAGCAGAAGTCACCCCACCCGGGATGCCCCCTGGACGACGCCGGTCGATTGGCTTTAAAGGCTCAGGCGGCAAGCCGCCGAACCTGTCTCAATAGGGGCCGCAGGACGCCCATGACGGTCTGCGGCCGAAATATCTTGTTCAACAACTACCTTCAACGACATCGCTACCTTTATGCAGGGTCGATTTCGTTGAAATGGCAGTATTCCTCCCAGCCCATGCCCAGCGCCTCTGCCACCTCCCGGTGGGTTTCCAGGCGCATCGCCTGCAGTTGCTCGGGGCTTTCGGCAATCAACTGCAGCGCCAACTCCCAAGGCTGAAGGCCTTGCTCATGAGCGGCATCTTCGAACGCCCACTCGATTTGCTGCGCCTGCTCATGCGCATCAAGCTGACGGACCTCTTCCAGCAGCTGTGGATGGGCCTGGGCAAAGCGCTGCAGCGCAAGGGCCTGACGGGCTTCTTTTGCAATCATTGGGCTGCTCCTCCGCCGACTCAACGGGCCGGGATTTCAACTGGCTGAAATCTAACAGCTTTTATTGGGCCCTCACCAGCGGATTGCAAGGGCCTAGCCGTGATATGCCCTGAAAATACCTGCCATGGGCTGCGCGCGACGCGCAACAAAAAAGGCGCCCGGTCCATGACCAAGGCGCCTTTCGAAAGATGGGGTGGACGATGGGAATCGAACCCACGACAACTGGAATCACAATCCAGCGCTCTACCAACTGAGCTACGCCCACCATGTTGCGGTGTTGCGGTACTGCCTTACAGAAGCATGGTGCGGACGAAGAGACTCGAACTCTTACAGCTTGCGCCGCTGGAACCTAAATCCAGTGTGTCTACCAATTTCACCACGTCCGCGTAACGCTTAAAACAAAGGCGCCAGATGCTATCGCGGCGCCTTTGAAGAATATGGGGTGGACGATGGGAATCGAACCCACGACAACTGGAATCACAATCCAGCGCTCTACCAACTGAGCTACGCCCACCATATTGCATTACAGCCTACTTGCTTGCCAAAGCTGCCTAAGTGGCGCACCCGGCAGGACTCGAACCTGCGACCATCCGCTTAGAAGGCGGATGCTCTATCCAGCTGAGCTACGGGCGCTTAAGCATGAAGCCTAACCGAACGAGAAGTTTTGCAGGCTGCTGCCAAACGGCTCATTCTGCCCGACTTCGCCAACCAGTGCTAGGCTGTGCCCGACAAGTGCGGCGAATCTTATAGGCGACCCTGTAGATCGTCAACACCTTTTTCAAAAAAATATAAATTATTGAAGGGGTTAGGGCATTTGCCCGACCACCCGCCTTTGCCCTTGGCCGATGTCGTGCGAGAATGCGCCCTCTTTATTGTTTCCTTCTCGATGGTTAATCACGCGTCTATGACTGCACACCTAATCGATGGCAAGGCGATCGCCGCCAAGCTGCGCCAGCAGATCGCTCAACGTGTCGTGGAGCGGCGCCAGCAGGGCCTGCGTACACCGGGGCTGGCAGTGATCCTGGTCGGCACCGACCCTGCCTCCCAAGTCTATGTCTCGCACAAGCGCAAGGACTGCGAAGAAGTCGGCTTTATCTCCCAGGCGTTCGACCTGCCCAGCCAGACCACCCAACAAGCACTGACCGAACTCATCGACCGCCTCAACGATGACCCAGCCGTGGATGGCATTCTGCTGCAGTTGCCACTGCCGGCGCACCTGGACGCCTCACTGCTGCTCGAGCGCATTCGCCCGGACAAGGACGTGGACGGTTTCCACCCTTACAACATCGGTCGCCTGGCCCAACGTATCCCCCTGCTGCGCCCGTGCACACCCAAGGGCATCATGACCCTGCTCGAGAGCACGGGCCAGGACCTGTACGGCATGAATGCCGTGATCGTCGGCGCCTCCAACATCGTTGGCCGGCCGATGGCCATGGAGCTGTTGCTTGGCGGCTGCACCGTGACCGTCTGCCACCGCTTCACCCAGGACCTGGCTGGCCACGTTGGCCGTGCTGACCTGGTGGTCGTGGCTGCCGGCAAGCCGGGGCTGGTCAAGGGTGAATGGATCAAGGAAGGTGCCATCGTGATTGATGTGGGCATCAACCGTCAGGAAGACGGCAAGCTGGTCGGCGATGTGGTCTACGAGACCGCCCTGCCCCGCGCCGGCTGGATCACCCCGGTGCCAGGCGGCGTCGGGCCGATGACCCGGGCCTGCCTGCTGGAAAACACCTTGTATGCAGCAGAAGAGCTGCACGGCTGATACTGTTGGCCACCCACGACGGCACCTTATACAGGTGCCGTTTTTTTTTGCCTTGCATTTGAGCAGCAGCCAAGCTTCCGGGTAGCTGGCAAGCAGATTGCAACCCGCTACGTTGCACTGTGCAGTCACCCCGGCATGCGGTTCGGCAAAAACCGCTGCACGCACCGTAGTAGAGCCCGGGCCACTGAAGTGCACCACAACTGGTCAGACCGGTAAGGCCAAAAACCCTTGCATTGCAGGATATTTCGGGGTTTTATGACCACGCGCTGAACAAACCGGTAAGACCACAATAATTAAGTCCTGCGCTCTTTCGCCCCATGCGGCTACCGAAGCAGGGACACCGATCAGAGATCACTTCCATGCTCAAATGGTGCTCGCGTTCGATCTTTCTTCAAGTCGTGTTAGGCCTCGCCCTCGGCGTCGTCTGCGGACTCAGTTTCCCCGACCTCTCCCTGCAACTCAAACCCTTGGGCGACGGCTTTATCAAGCTGATCAAGATGCTCATCGGCCTTATCGTCTTCTGCGTGGTAGTGAGTGGTATCTCCGGCGCAGGTGACCTGAAGAAAGTCGGCCGCATCGGCCTGAAATCGGTGATCTATTTCGAGGTGTTGACCACACTGGCCCTGGTCATCGGCCTGGTGTTCGCCTTCACCAGCGGTATCGGTACCGGTGCCAACATTCATCTGGACCAGTTGTCCAGCGCCGACGCCAGCAGCCTGGCGGAGCGCGGCCAGCACATCCATGGTGCCACCGCCTTCTTCATGGACCTGATCCCCAACTCGGTGGTCGGGGCCTTCGCCGACAACAATATCCTGCAAGTGCTGCTGTTCTCGGTACTGTTCGGCAGTGCACTCAACCTGGTGGGTGATTCGGCGGCCGGCATCTCGCGGCTGATCAACGAGCTGAGCCATGTGATCTTCCGCATCATGGGCATGATCGTGCGCCTGGCGCCCATTGGCGTATTCGGTGCCATCGCCTTCACCACCAGCAAGTACGGCCTTGAATCGCTGCAGCACCTGGGCGGCCTGGTAGCGTTGTTCTACCTCACCTGCGCAGGGTTCGTGCTGATCGTGCTGGGCACCGTGATGCGCTTGTCTGGCCTCAAGCTGCTGCCCCTGATCAAATACCTGCGTGAAGAACTCACCATCGTGCTGGGCACCGCTTCGTCCGACGCCGTGCTGCCGCAGATCATGCGCAAGCTGGAGCATCTGGGCATTGGCAGTTCCACGGTGGGGCTGGTGATTCCTACCGGCTACTCGTTCAACCTCGATGGTTTCTCCATCTACCTCACCCTGGCCATCGTATTCATCGCCAATGCGACGGGTACGCCGCTGGAAATGACCGACCTGCTGACCATTTTGCTGGTGTCACTGGTGACTTCCAAAGGCGCTCATGGCATCCCAGGCTCTGCACTGGTGATTCTGGCGGCGACCTTGACCGCCGTGCCGGCAATACCCGTGGTTGGCCTGGTGCTGGTACTGGCTGTGGACTGGTTCATGGGCATCGGCCGGGCGCTGACCAACCTGATTGGCAACTGCGTCGCCACGGTGGCCATTGCACGCTGGGAAAAGGACATCGACCTTGAGCGGGCCAACAATGTGCTCGACGGCAAACCCGGCTTTGCGCACACACCCCGCAAACAACCAGGCACCCATCAACAGGACTTTTGAAAGCGTGCGGCCGGCCCCCGTGCCGGCCCTCCAAGGAGCGAACTTTGATCAGCTCATCCACCGTCGTCAATTCAGTGGTTGAAAAACTGCGCCAGGCCCTGGCCAGAGGCCAATGGCGCAGCGGGGACATGCTGCCTGGCCAGCGCGAGCTGGCCGAGCAAATGGGCATCAGCCGGCCGAGCCTGAGAGAGGCGGTAACCGTTCTGGAAACCCTGGGCCTGGTCAGATCATTGCCAGGCAAAGGCGTACTGGTGCTCGAGGGTGAGGGTGCAGTTCAAGAACGTACCCTGGACACCGGCGCGGCGGCGAGCCTTGCCGATGTGCTGGAGCTGCGCTACACCCTGGAGCCGTTCATCGTCGGCCTGGTGGCGCAATCGGCCAACAGCCAGGACATCGGCCAACTACGCCTGACCCTCATGGACATGCGCGAAGCACTGGAGGCGCACGACAGCGAGGCGGGGGTAAAAGCCTACATCGCTTTCCACGAAGCGCTGTTCGCCCTTACCACAAACCCGATCTTCCAGAGCGTGGTGCAACAAACCGGCAACGCCCTCAAGCAGAGCGCCGACATGCTGCGCAACTCACCGGAGCATCTGGCAGCGCGGCTGAAAGAAAATGAAGCCGTCGTGCGTGCCATACGCGAGCGCAGCAGCGCGCAAGCCAGCGCGCAGATGCGACAGCACATTCTGGCAGAAGGGCTGCGTATGGGTATTGCCCTGAATGTACCCGATGAGCACCCGACCCCTTGACCCCAGGAGAGCGACGATGAACGGCGCCCACCCTTTGCCTGCCCTGCTTGCTGCGGGGGAAACCCGGCTCTCGGCCGAGCAGATCTACCCGCGGCTGTTCGATGCGATCCTCGAACAGCGCTTGCCGCCTGGCAGCCTGCTACCCGAACAGGCACTGGGCCATGCCTTCGGCGTCAGCCGGACGGTCATTCGCCGGGTACTTGGGCGCCTGTGCGACCAACAGGTGGTGGTGCAACGCCCTAGCCACACGGCACACCTGGCGGCGCCCGACCCTGAGCAGGCACGCCAGGTGCTGAGCGCCCGGCGCCTGGCCGAAACCACCCTGATTACCCTGGCGGCCGAACGTGCCCGGCCAGCGCAGGTGCGCCAGCTTCGCCAGTTGGTGGAACGCGAACGCCAGCACTACGACAATGGCGAGCGCTGCGCAGCCATCCGGCTGGGCGGCGAGTTTCATCTCAAACTGGCGCAGGTGGCGGCCAATGCCCCGCTGGCGCGCTTTCTCAACGGGCTGGTACCGATGACCTCGCTGATCATCGCCCGCTACGAATCCCCCTGCTGCGACCACTGTGCATGGCAGGAGCACGCCGCGATCATCGATGCGGTGGAGCAAGGCGACGCGCCCGCTGCGCTGGCACTGATGCACAAGCACCTCGACCGGCTTGAAGGCAAGCTCCAACTGGGTTGAGCAGTGGGCGGCGCCGGATCAACGCCTGATCAGGCAGGCGCCATGGCTGACGTTGGCAGGCCGAACAACCGGTCGAATGCCCAGTTGTAGGCAAAGGTGTAGCACGGCACCAGGATGATGAACGCCATGTCTACCAGCAGCGCCTCCACAAGGGTCATGCCCAGCCACCAGGCAATCAGCGGTATCAAGTAGACCACCAGCGTCAGCTGGAAGCCGATGGCATGCACGATGCGCCTTGCCACGCTGCGCCCACGGGTACGCTGGCGGCTTTCCCAATACTCGAACACCATGTTGTAGATCAGGTTCCAGAGCATGGCGATGGTGGTGATCATCACCGCCAGCGGGCCAGTGTGAGACGCCTGGGTGTCAGACAGGTAAGCGAGCCCGAGCGTGGACATGCACAACCCAATCAACTCGTAGAACGTCACGTACACCAGCTTGCGTTTCAGACCCTGCACAGCGTTTTCCTCCAACCTCACAACATGATTGCGCAAAGTTTGCTTCACCCTGCTTGACAGTAAAAGTCAGCAGCTGTCAGATGAGCTGACAGGAGAGCCCGATGAATTTTTCCAGCGACAATATTCAGCTGTTTCTCAGCGTACTCGACCAAGGGTCGTTCTCAGCGGCCGCACGCACACTCAAGCGCGTACCCTCAGCTGTGAGCATGGGCATTGGCAACCTGGAGGCCGAGCTTGGCTACAGCCTGTTCGAAAGGGGCGCACGGGAAGTGCGCCCCACCGCGCAGGCCTTGGCGCTGGAGCCGCATGCCCGGCTGATAGCCGAGCAGTTGGGGTTGCTGCAGGTGCATGCGCTGGAGTTGTCGCGAGGGCTGGAAAGCAGCCTCACGCTGGCGGTAGCCCCTGATATCGATCACGGCCCGCTGCTAGCGGCCATCGCCCGGCTGGGTGAACGCTATCCCCTGTTGGACATCACCTTGCTCAGCGCCCCTCAGGAAGAAGCGCTGCAATTGCTGGACAGCGGCCGCGCGGACCTGTGCGTGGCCTTCGCCGGTTTGCAGGTGGAGAGCCACCGTGGTTTCCAATTCATAGGTGAAGAGTCGCTGGTAGCGACCCTGGCCCCCACTCACCCTGCCCTGGACGGCGGCGCCATACATTACCTGGAGGACCTGACCCGGGTACGGCAGATTCTGGTGCGCAGCCGCGACCTGCCGTTGGCCGACCCGCGCCCCTTGATCGGCGCCGCGCATTGGTCCACCGACAGCTTTGACCTTGCCCTGCAGATGGTCGAGGCCGGCCTGGGCTGGGGCGACCTGCCACTGTCCCGGGTGGCGCCATTGCTGGCCAGCGGCCGGCTGGTGAGGCTGCACTTTCGCAACACACGCAACGCCCTGCAGCTACCGGTGCATATCCTCTGGCGCAAGCAGCAGCCGCTGCAACAAGCTGCGCGGCGGCTGATCGAACAGCTGGCAGCCTGCTGAACGCCGTTTGTCGAAACGCCCTTAAGAAATTTCCGTAGGTGTATCAACCTTTTACCGGGTGAGCCGATACCCCGGTCGACAGGCCCCGCCGTGCGTCAAGAGCGCACGGCGCCCTCCCCTCATTGGCTCAAGGTCTCGAAACATGAACCTGAAATTTCGCCACAAGATCCTGCTCAGCGCCTGCGGTGTCGTGGTCCTGGCATTCGCCCTGTTCACCCTCTACAACGATTATCTGCAACGCAACACCATCCGCCAGAACATCGAAGCCTCGGTGGAGCAGTCAGGGGCGCTGACGGCCAGTAGCGTGCAGAGCTGGATGGGCGGGCGCATTCTGGTGCTGGAAAACCTGGCCCAGGATATCGGCCTGCTGGGCGCCGGCAACGAGCTGGCCGGGTTGATCGAGCAGCCCTCGTACACTCGCAACTTCCTCTTCACCTACTTTGGCCAAGCCAACGGCAGCTTCACTCAGCGCCCCGATGCGCAGATGCCCGCAGGCTATGACCCCAGGCAGCGGCCATGGTATGGCGTGGCTGCCAGCGCAGGGCAGACTGTACTGACGGCACCCTACCAAGGTGCCGTAGGCGGCCTGATGGTAACCATCGCCGTGCCCGTCAAGAGCAAGGCCAATGGCGAGATGATGGGCGTGGTGGGGGGCGACGTGAGCCTCGATACCCTGGTCGAAATCATCAACTCGGTCGACTTTGGCGGCATTGGCCACGCCTTCCTGGCAGACAGCACTGGCCAGGTGATCGTGAGCCCCGATAAAGACCAGGTCATGAAGAACCTGAAAGACATTTATCCCGGCAGCAACCTGCGGGTCGCTGCAGGTATGCAGGATGTCACCCTCAACGGCCAGGAGCGCCTGATTTCGTTTGCTCCGGTTGCCGGCCTGCCGTCAGCGCAATGGTACATTGGCTTGTCGATCGACAAGGACAAAGCCTACGCCGCGCTCAGTCAGTTCCGCACCTCTGCAATCATTGCCATGCTCATCGCGGTGGCGGCCATCGCCGCTGTGCTCGGCCTGCTGATCCCGGTGCTGATGCGGCCGCTGACTACCATGGGCCGTGCGATGCGTGATATTGCCGAGGGCGAAGGCGACCTCACCCGCCGCCTGGTGGTGCAGAACCAGGATGAGTTCGGTGAGGTGGCAGCCTCCTTCAACCGGTTCGTCGAACGCATTCATGCGTCCATCAGCGAAGTATCGTCGGCCACGCGCCTGGTTCACGACCTGTCCGAGAAAGTGGTCAGTGCATCCAACGCGTCCATCAATGGCTCTGAAGAGCAGAGCATGCGCACCAACAGCGTGGCCGCAGCGATCAACGAGCTGGGGGCTGCGACCCAGGAAATTGCCCGCAATGCCGCCGATGCATCGCAGCACGCCAGCGGCGCCAGCGAGCAGGCCCATGGTGGCCGGGCGGTTGTCGAAGAGGCGATCAGCGCCATGACCGCCTTGTCGCAACGCATCAGCGAGTCCTGCGCGCAGATCGAGACGCTCAACGCCAGTACCGATGAAATCGGCAAGATCCTCGACGTGATCAAGGGCATCTCCCAACAGACCAACCTGCTGGCCCTCAACGCGGCAATCGAGGCCGCACGTGCGGGTGAAGCGGGCCGCGGGTTCGCCGTGGTGGCCGACGAAGTGCGCAACCTGGCACACCGTACCCAGGAGTCGGCAGAAGAAATCCACCGCATGATCACCAGCCTGCAGGTGGGTTCGCGGGAGGCCGTGCACACGATGAACACCAGTCAGGTGTCCAGCGAGCAGACGGTACAGGTTGCCAACCAGGCGGGAGAGCGCCTGGCCAGCGTCACCCAGCGGATCGGTGAAATCGATGGCATGAACCAGTCGGTCGCCACCGCTACCGAAGAGCAGACAGCTGTTGTCGAAAGCCTGAACCTGGACATCACCCAGATCAACGCGCTGAACCAGCAAGGGGTGGAGAACCTGAATGAAACCCTGCTGCACTGTGACCAGCTGGCTCAACAGGCCGGGCGCCTGAAGCAACTGGTGGGCAGCTTCAGGATCTGACCCAGCAGGGGTGGCGTAACCTGGCGCCACCCCTGGTTATAACCTAATAACGAACAAGTCTATTTGGCTATAAAAAAACCTATATGCTGGCTGCATCCGATAACGGGCAAAGCTGGGCAGTCGAGTAGCGTATGGATGTAGGTTCTTTTGGGTTCACCATTGCAGGGCTGGTTGTAGGCTTCATCGTCGGCATGACCGGGGTAGGTGGCGGCTCGCTGATGACCCCGATCCTGTTGTGGTTCGGCATCAACCCGGCCACGGCCGTAGGCACCGACTTGCTCTACGCGGCAATCACCAAGGCCAGCGGCGTGTGGGTACATGCGCGCAACAAGAACATCGACTGGAAGATAACGGGCCTGCTCAGCCTGGGCAGCGTGCCGGCCGCGGCGCTGACCCTGTGGTTTCTCAGCACCCTGCACACAGACACCACGGCGGTGAACGCCATCATCAAGCAGGGCCTCGCTGTGGTGTTGATACTCACCGCGCTGGCGATCCTGTTCAAGTCCCGCCTGCAGGCCTTTGCCAGCCGCCATGCCGGCGACCATTATCACCTGAGCGACCGCAGCCTCAATACCCTGACCATCCTCACGGGCGTGGTACTGGGCGTGATGGTTACGCTTACGTCCATCGGCGCCGGTGCGTTAGGCACGGTGGCGCTGTTCCTGCTCTACCCTTTCCTGATCACACGTCGCCTGGTAGGCACAGAGATCGCCCACGCCGTCCCGCTTACGCTGGTGGCCGGCCTGGGGCATGCCGGCATGGGCAACATGGACTGGTCGCTGCTGGGTTATCTGCTGCTGGGTTCGTTGCCAGGCATCTACCTGGGCAGCCATCTCACCGGGCGGATCTCGGACCGTGTGCTGCGCCCCTGCCTGGCTGCGATGCTGTTGCTGATCGGCTACAAGCTGGCGTTTTGAGGCTCAGCTGACCCGCAGGCGCCACTGACCGGTACTGGCGAGCTGCAGGCGGGATAATGGCAGGATGTCGATGCGCTGGGCTGCACTGAGTGGGCAGCCCAGCACCTGTACCAGCACGGCGCGTATCACCCATGGGTGAGTCACTGCCAACCACGCCCCTGGCCTGTCGAAGGTCACCAGCCATGCCGCCATGCGCTGGCACAGCGCAGCGAAGGACTCGCCACCGTGCACCGTGCTGGCCGGGTCCTGCAGCCAGTCAGCAAGCGCCTGCGGTTGCTCTGCCTGCAACTGCTTCAGCGGCATCCCCCGCCAGTCACCGAGGTCGCAATCAGCCAACGACGGCGCTACCCGTGCGTGTCCGAACCTGCTTGCCGTTTCGCGCGCGCGCTGCTCGGGAGCTGTGATCACGTGTGTATCTGGCGGCGTCTCGAAGGCTTGCCAGGCTGACTGGACCAGGAGGTCGCCAGGTGCGGGCAGGCGCCCGGCCTTCTGCGACTGGGTCAAGGCATGGCAAACGAGGGTAAGGTGCGTGGCTTTCAATGCTGAGGTCTCGCGGGAACAAGCGTACGGTTTAGCACGCCTGCTGCCCGGACATCAAAGGCAGCCGCCCCAGGAGCGGGGCGGCCAGTGCGTCAGAAGTTGATATTCAATGCCATGAACAGCGCCCTGCCCGGCTGGTTGTAGGTGTTGGCACCTGAGGTGCTGGCATTGCCACCGCGCAGGATCTGCTTGTCAAAGACGTTGTTCACACCCACCCGCACATCGTAGTTGGCATTGAATGCGTAGCCTGCACTGACATCTACTAGGCCGTAGGCGTCTACATCCTGCTGCGCACTGGCATGGTAGTCCTGTTGGGTGCGGTAGTTGTAGGACGGCGACTTCTGCTTGCCGAACCAGGTCCCCGCCACCTGCAAGGACAGCTGCTCGGTAGCGCGCCAGTCCAGGGTAGTATTGACGGTGAAGCGCGGGATGACCGAGAGCGGCTCACCCGTCTCACGGCTATGGTTGTCCAGCATCCAGGTGAGGTTGGTATTCCAGTCCAGGGTGGGCGTCAATTCGACGAAGTAGTTGCCCTCGATGCCCTCCACGCGCGCCTTGCCGGCGTTGTCCCACTGGGTCACACGGCTACCTGTGCCGAGGGTGTACAGCACATCGGTATCGCCGATGATCTTGTTTTTATAGTCATTGCGAAAGTACGTGGCACTTGTGCGCCAGCTGCCTTGGTCGTATTGCAGCCCGATTTCCTTGTTGACGCTGATTTCAGGCTTGAGGTCCGCGTTACCCTGCAGGTAGCAACCGCCCCGGTTGGTTTGCAGGACACTGCAGCCGTTGCCTCGGCTGTACAGCAGGTAATTGGGGTTCGACTGGTACAGGTTCGGGGTCTTGTAGGCCCGTGCGATGCCCCCCTTGAGCGACAATGCGTCGGTGAGCTTGTGGGAAAGGTTAAGGCTGGGGCTGAAGTTGTCGCCGAAGGTTTCGTGGTGGTCGAAACGCAGGCCAGGCGTGACGGTCGTATTGCCAACCACGATGTTGTCTTCGACGAAAAATGCATGGCTGCGGGCCGTCATCTTGGAGTTGCTGCGCTCGAAGCCGGCAATACTTCCACCCCCGGCAGGGTCAGAACTCTGCGGGCGTAACGAGCCTTGGTCGTTGAGCGCCTCGTACAGGTACTCGCCACCCAGGGTCAGTACGTGTTCGGTGCTGCCCAGTGCAAACGGCAGGTTCACCTCACTGCTCAACCGGGTGTTGCGCAACCGCGACATGGCAGCGCCTTCGCCATTTGGGGCACCCTCCGTGCGGCCTGCCAGGCCTTCGTTGAGGCGCCAGTTACGGACGTACTCGTAGCCTAGCGAGGTTTTGCTGGTGCCCCAGGTGAAATCCCCAAGGTGCGTGAGGTCGTAAGTGCTGCGCTGCATGACATTGGTTTCATGGCCATACAAGCTGGAAACAAAATCAACATCACCACCGCCGTTGCTGTTCATGGTATCGCCCGCGAACACATTGCCCTGACGGCTGTAGCCCGCACTGGCTTCGAGACGATGCTCATCGTTAAGCCTCAAGCTCGCCAGGCCATTGATGTCCTTGTTGCGCACACCTTCGCGGCCCGCCACCAACGCGCTGGTGGCGTGGCCGTCGTTGATGTCCAGGTCGTCGGCATCGGTTTTGGCCCACCCCCCGTAAACCCGCAGGCCAAGGTTTTCGGTAAGGCCGCCGCTCAGGTTGAAGTTGGCCCGCCGGCTGGCGCCTTCGGCGCTGTCTTCAGGCAATTGGGTGTACAGGCTCACGCCACCCTTGAGTTCATCGGAAGGGCGCTTGGTGATGATGTTCACCACCCCGCCCATGGCGCCTGAGCCGTAGCGGGCAGCAGCAGGACCGCGCAGGATCTCGATGCGCTCGACTGCCTCAGCCGGCACCCAGTTGGTTTCCCCACGGGTGTCACGGTCGCCGTTCCAGCCATAACGTACCGCGTTGCGGGCGTTGGACGGCTTTCCGTCGATCAAGATCAAAGTATTTTCCGGGCCCATGCCGCGCAGGTCGATCTGCCGGTTGTTGCCTCTCGCACCGCTTGCACTGTTACCGGTCAGGTTCACACCCGGCTCGCGGCGGATGATATCGGACAAGTCATTGGCAGGTGGATGGCGCTTGATGTCGTCAGCCGTGATGATCGAGGTGCCCAGTGCTTGCCGGGCCTCACGCTCGGCTGTGATCAGTGTGTCCTGAATCACCAGGGCGTTATCGGCAGATGGGGCATTCAGAACCTCACCCTTATCGTCGGTCGAGGTGGCCATCACGGCCGGTGACACCAGCGAGAAAAGCACCAGGGCCAGGCTGTTGGGTGAAGTTCTGCACTGCATCGGTACATCTCCTGCTGTTCAAGGGCGAAACGGCGCACCCGGTGTCACCGGGAGCCCTCGCCCACCGGCCCGCACTGCTCGAGTGGCCAACAGGGATGGAAAATACATTTATTCTCAATTGTGTTTATATCGTATTTACGAAATTTACACCTTCGCAAGGGAACCTTCTGTCAGGCTGCGACCTACGCTCACAGGGGTTGCATGCCCCATGCACCCTCGCCATCCAAGCGCAGTCGATGGGTATGCAGCCCGGCGAGCGTGCTGCGGTGCCCCACACTGACAAGCAAGGCGCGTGGCATGTGCTGCCGAAGCAGGGAATACATGGCCTGTTCCAGGCCCTCGTCCATTGCCGATGTGGACTCATCGAGAAACACTACCTCAGGGCGATTGAACAGTACGCGTGCGAACGCAAGACGCTGCTGTTCACCGAGGGACAGCACGCCCGCCCAGTCGCATTGAGTGTCGAGCTGATCGCGCAAGTGGCCCAGGCTCACCTGGCTCAGCACCTGCGCCACCCGCTGTTCATCACTGAGCGAGTAAGTGGCCGGGTAAGCGATGATGGTGCGCAGATTCCCCAAGGGCAGGTAAGGGCGCTGTGAAAGGAATAGCGCATGCAGGCCTGAAGGACGCCGCACCGCACCGTCAGCGTAAGGCCACAGACCTGCCAGCGCGCGTAGCAGCGTGGTCTTGCCGCTGCCCGAAGCACCCTGAATCAACAGTGCATCGCCAGCACGCAGGTCCAGATCGAGGTCTGAGATCAGCGGGACGCCGTCCGGGCGCCTGACCTGCAAGCCCTCAACAAGCAGCCCATCGGGCTGGTCGCTCACCTCGGTGTGGGGTAACGCCCTGGCCTGCTGGTTAGCACTCAAAAAACCGGTCAGACGATTCAGGGTGGCCCGGTACTGGGCAAATGCATCGTAGGACTCACGGAAGAACGACAGCGAATCTTGCACCTGGCCAAACGCCTGCGAGGTCTGCATCACATCGCCCAGCTTGATCGCACCACTGAAAAACCGGGGAGCCTGGAGAATGAAGGGGAACACCACTGCAACTTGGCTCACCCCCAGGTTGAAACCGCTGAACTTGAGGTTTCTGAAAACAAGCGCCCAGGCATTGAGGATCAACGCCCCGAACCGGCCTAGCAGCGTGTGTCGCTCAAGCGTGCCACCTTGATAGAAAGCGATGTTCTCCGCGTTCTCGCGCATGCGCATCAAGGCGTAACGGAAGTTGGCAGTGAGTTTTTCGTTGAGGAAGTTGAGCTTGATGAGTGGCTTACCCAAGCGGAAGGCTACCCAGGTGGCCAATAATACGTAGACGTACACTGCAAACACCATGGCCCTGGGGATGTCGATACCAGAAACCGTCAGCGGCGCCGATAACCCCCAGAGGATGCCGGTAAAGGCGACCAGTGAAACCAGAGCGCTCACAGCCCCTAAGGCCAGCGTCAGGGAGCTGCTGACGAACACGCTGGCATCCAGTTCGATCCGCTGATCCGGGTTGTCCACGGGCTCACTCACGAAACGCCCTCGGTAGTAGGCGTCGTCCTGGGTCCAGTCACGGGTCAGGCGCTCGGTAAGCCAAACCCTCCACCGGATGCTGAAGGCCTGGCTAACGTAGAAAGCGACCAACGAGCGCAGCACGTGAATAGTTGCCAGTATCGCGAACACGCCAAGCAGTGACCAGAACGCCGTTTGGTCAAGGCCCTGCAGCGCACTGTAGAAGCCGTTGTACCAGTAAGAAAACAGCACTTCCAGGCGGACCGAAAACAGCGTCAGTATCAGCAGCGCAGCGAAGCCCAGCAGGGGCTTCCAGCTGCGCCTGGGGTTGAAATACGGGCCTGCCACCTGCCAGAACTGCTGGCCCCAGCGCGCGTAGCGAACCGCCAGGGCCGCCGTGATGGCGAAGCAGGCGAACGTAATAAACGAGGCAATTGCAAGCCAGGTCAGGCTCTGTTGCAGGGCCTGGTGCCAGTTCATTTCCATGGTGAAGTACCCTTGCGGAGTTTCCGCGAGCGTAGCACCGGCCCGGCAGGCATCAGGCATAGATGACGCAGGTTTCATATTTGCGTCAGGGTTTAATAAACCAC